>JAUWFP010000001.1 GCA_030606845.1 Anaerolineales bacterium
TGCGCTATACTCTTTATTGCGGGTCGCTGCAGTATCCATTGCTCCCTCCCTTTGTGGAGTTTTGAAGGAGCTTATACGCAGCGGCCCGTATTTTCAAATCCCCCCATAGCATCTAACGGCTTCGGGATGAGCGGCCCGGTAAGTCCTGCAATCGGAATGAGAAATCGCCGCGCACCGGGTCCGCTCCATCCCGTTGTTAGGCCGCTCTATATTAGTTGAATTAAAAATGTTCAAACTTCTTGATGAAATCAATATCAACAATTTCAGTATCACCCAGGATTGCCTGTGTATTCTTTATTTGATTAAGAACATTTGCTAGATCACGTTCCATGACAGCGACTTCACAGTAGGGGATTGGGAGAAGATGGAATAGATCTCCAAAATCTGAGAGTTTGTTAGGGTCTCTTTGCCCCAGGTAATACTTATAGAAGAGTACATAAGCAAATAACCTTATTGACTGGAATACATCAACATTCAGTAGCGAAATATCTTGCTGAATTCTTAAAAGAAAACACCGATGATCATATGAAAGCCATTGAAATACTTGGGCCATCGCGAATTCATTCGCCTGGCTTCTTTCATACTTGCCTGAGTTTGCAGGAGGGAAGTTGGATTTAAGTTTCTTGTGCTGACTCTTCATTTGCCTGGCATGATTCAATTGATCCTCACGGGCATCAGAAAGGGCTTTTGAATTAAAGAAGTTAAGAAGGTTAGCAAATCCATTATCCTCCAATAAAATTGCATTCAGGGGATACATCAGAAGTGAAGCAGTCCTCGACTCCGGGTGAGCGTCTACTTCCTCAGCAATGATCTCATCCCAATTCTTTATTATGCCGGTTGGGACACTGATAAGAAACCTGGCTAGATCTGTCAAGAGACTCTTCGCGTCAGATAATTCAGAAACTTGACCTCCTCCAACCCCCAGCGTAAGCCCCGATTCTCGCAGATACTCAAAGATGTTTGACCATAAATGCTCATTCTTCACGAAATGACTGATGATATTCGTATCCAGATAGATAAAGCGAGAGAATGTGTATTCAGTCATAATTTTCCTAAATGTGATAGAAGAGCGTCCTAAGCAGCCTCCAGAGAGACGCTAAGCCGCCAATGGTGTCAATCAAGTCTTTACGGCGAACCAATTTCCGAGCATTCGGGCATTGCCTTTACCACACGGACAGAAAAACACCATTTGAGTTCTATAGAAATCGATAGCCTCTTCTCTAAAATCCTCTGGCTCTTCCTCAACAAAAGCGATCAAGATCGCATATTCACAATCGTGTGGCGAGTCGACTCGAACAACGTCTACATCATCTCTCTCTGCGAATTGCTTGAAATCTGAAGTGATATTGCCTTCCCATGTAACCTTACCAACCAACTTCTCAATAGGCTGGATCGTTGGTTTCCACTCAATAAGACCGATATCAGGGTCAAAAAGTGGAAAGAGATCATTTGAAATAGGAATGGTTGATGTATTACTGCAAAGGATCCAAACACCCATTCCATAGTGTTTTTCTCGACCAGCTAGAACTTGGGATGCTACAGCAGGTGCCTCCCTCTGCCAATCACTAACAGTCCAGATAGGACCAACTTGGCGTATTAGTAGAGCCGTTCTCTCACCATAAGCCGATAATAGTTTGTCCTCCAGCCGTTCAATCAGTCGCGGGATGACATCTCTTTTAAAGTCAATGACACGCGCGATAGATAGCTCATCTTTGACTTCAACCCGGCCAAGGACATATGCAACATCGTCAGGACGATCTTCCAGCAATGTAATCTCTAATTCCAGGATCTCTTGGGAAGAGCGATCTTGACACCGCACATCTGGAGTATCTTGAATCTCTACCGGCTCATAGTTTGTTCCATTACGAAGGTTATAGATCTGGAGGAATGAAGTCGCTGTTGCTATCTCGATTCGCTTTTTCTCGCTCAGACTATCAGGATCAATATCAAACATGTCCTATGCATCCCCTTATTAATTTATGGGCATAGAGTGGCCTAGATATTGGTTAGCGGCCTCGGCTTGTGTTAGCGGCGCTGAGCCGTAAGGCGAAGCGTCCGCTGCACGCGGCGTTAGGTCGCTGAGCGAAACCGTTTTTCATTGTTCGGGGGCTAAATCGTATATTCGGACACAGAATCATATTTTCCATCCTTGTAATATTCAACTCGACAGATGCGTCGATTCCGATCCAATTCTACAAAAACCCCTAGGCGGTATCCGCAGACATGCTCGGGTGGGGTGCTGCCATCGTTCATCCAAACATCATCATAGCTTTCTTTCGTTAGGGCACGTAGTCGTTCCCGATCTCTCTGTTTATCTTCCCTTGACCGATCATACTTCTTAACTTCAATCGCAATGAGATTGTCTTCTGAGATATTGGCGCCGCGTGTATGAAGAATAAGATCGCAATTGATTGTCACGATTCGTCTATTGCCATCAAGGATTGTCTTGATTTGTCCGTCCTGTTTCCGGTTGTACTCTGTATCAGTGATGTATTCAATTAAACCCCGATCGTGAGCTTCCTGCTCTAAATATATAGCCCAGCGCGCGCAATTATTGCGCTCATTGACTCCTTCAATGATTTCCAGTGCTTCCCTTTGGAGGAAGGTTCGAAGCGAAGAAGTAAATAAGTCACGAATGAGAGTTTCTGAAATCACAGACATATTCAATGAAAATCTATTTAGCGGCCTAACGGCCCCGAGATGAGCAGCGCCGATGATGCTCTCCGATGATCTTCGCGCATCCTGAAGCCTGATCCAAAACTGAATTTTCGCCTGCCATCGGCGTCTGCTCTATTGAGTTGTTCGGCGGCATATAACATTATGGCAGCTTAAAAAGGCGATTAAGCCAGTTTAGCCGATTGACGGTATCAGGCATTTCAATTTCGACCTTGCGAATTCCTGAAGCTAGCAGCTCACGAAAATAAGCAGATACTGAAAAGACCCATACGCGAGGGAAATGAGGATTCTCAATATCAACAGAGAACAACGGTCCACGGCTCCCAGTTGGATGCATAGCATCCCAATAAATTACCATGGGTTCTACTCTAATGTTTGGCTCAGGCGGTTTCATTGGAGTAAGAACTTTTCTTACACTTTTCTTGCGAAATGTAGAACCGTCCCACTCTTTCTGCCATCTTTCAATCTTGTGCGCCTCGATCTTATCAGACGACGCACCAACGTCGAGAACTCTGCCACCAATTGCATGAGCCGACCAGTTTTTTATTTCCACCTGATAGTAATTGACTTCACTACTTCGGATTGCACGAACCCATCTGTCAAGGCGAACTCCTCTTTTTGTGCCTTGAGTGCAGCGATACGGAAGCACTTCAACCCTGCATCCTTGTTCACTCAAGTAATGCGAAAGCAACCCCACAGCCATATCTTCACCAGCTACCGCAACAACTGCGGTTGCATGATAGCGGCTAGAGAGCACTGCTTCATCAAAAAAACGAAGCGCTGACAATATATCGATTTCAACAAAACTTGCTGTCATCTACAACCTCTATCTACAAAAACCAGTGCTTGCATTTTGCCGCCGAACGGCGCGAGATGAGCGGCGCCGACCCTGACGCCCCAATCATTTTCGCGCATCCAATGCCAGGTTCCAAACTTGAATTTTTAGCTACCTTCGGCGTCCGCTCCATTGGGTTGTTATACCGCCCATACTAAGGAAAGGATTGCATTACTCAATATGTCTGAATTGTACTTCTGAGAGCCGCAGTAATACACCTACCAATACAATCCCCGCCAGAAATGATGCAAGAACACTTGCCAATAGCGACAATTTATTATTTGCGATCAATATGTTTATTACAGCGGGTATAGCCACACAAAGCATGCCCAAAACCAAACCGACTGGCCCGAATAATGGTTTTCGCCCAGCCAAAAGGAAGCTTGTATTAGATTGACGAAGCATATCAAAAATTGCAGAAAGAGTAACTCCTACCACGACAAATGGAACCATCCAAAATAAAATCGGGCTAATATTTAAACGAAGAGCATTCCCTATCCACAATGCGATCCAGGTTATTGCTACAACACCCACAACCGGGCGCGCCACATCGTAAAGAATAATCCGCCTTAAAGACAAGGGTAAAGAATTAACAATCCACCAGTGACCAAGATCGTCTTTAAATCGGGCACTCGTAAGCTGGGCTACCAATATTGTCCAATAAATAGCCACCACTAATCGCGTTGTACTGTCAGGGGCGAAAAACACAGCTAGAGATATGCTGAGAATGACTATCCAAGACCAAAGCCGCGTAATGGTAAGTGGACGTAATGACTGGACCGCATCCTTCCATATCATCACCCAAGCGCCGGGGCGTTCCGGTATCCTGCTGGGTCTATGCCCTATGCCGAGGCGGTCACGATCTAGTAATTCCTGAAGACGTTCAAATTCTCCAGCTCTAAGCGCTAACCGTTGAGCCTGCAAGCTGCGAGTCTCTTGGGCAGCACGGCTAAGATTCGTGTTCTTTGAGATTTTCAACAATAGCGCAATGCTACATATCATCAGGAAGATTGATACAGCCAGGCCTAGCGCCCAACTCCCTCCCCCGAATGCTGCATTGAGTGGGAATCTTATATACCGTAGCGGTGTATGCAAAGCCGTGAATAAAGGTGGAGAAATCAAAATATAGAGGCTGCCTATGAACAAGATAAAAGCCAGAATTGCAGCAATCACTCGGAGCGACATCATAGCTTTTTTATGCTCAACATCACACTGCAATCGATACACTCCAATAACCCATGTAAGGCAAAATAAGGCAAGATGTAATGGGAGAATGATGCACAATGGTTTTATTCCAGCAATAGCAATGTTACCTACGGACATCAAGCCCATGCCAGTATTTACATCAAGTTCAAGAAGTGCAAAACCGACAGTAATTGCTCCAGCCCAAAAAGGTAACGCATTACCTGGCCACTCCCCAAGGAGCCAAAATAGTATAACGGAGCGTCGATTAACCGGGGTTTGGCAAACAAGGTAAGCATCATCCTCTGAAAACACAAGTGGACTGCGATAGGTCGCTTTATAGATCGAATATAGGCTCCAAGCAAACAATATATAAGTTCCAAGGGCAGCAGCAAAGCCTGCCAGTGTAACATCCTGGGATTGAAGGAAAGGGGATACAACATTGACTAAGATATTAGTCACATAAAACATCAGTGATAATGTCCAGGCGGAAAAAAACGCGATCAGGTAGAGTAAATAAATGCGCGAGATTAATGAACGATTGCGGCTATCGTAACCAGTAATAGAAAGCCAGTAGTTAATACTCGAAGATAATTGTCTCGAGCGAATAAGCCATACCGAGCGATTGTCAGTCGAAGTCAAGATACCCACCTTGCATTCGAGCCGTTCGCTCGCCTAATTCGTTCATCAATAAGAGATCGTGTGTAGTGAGAATGATGGCTGCACCATTTACACTAAGATCAGCTATTTTCTTGCGCAGGATCGCAGTGCCTCCAGGATCAAGCGCAGAAGTTGGCTCATCCATCAGGAGAGCGCTAAATGGTCGAATTAGAGCGAGAACGAGGCCAAGCTTAAGACGCATACCACGTGAGAAGGCATGGGGAAACATGTCCCTAGCCTCCCAGAGTCCAAATTCGCTGAGCAGAATTTCAGCGCGTTTTTCGAATCCTTCATCGGCATTGTGAGCGAGAGCGATAAATCTTAGATGTTCCCAAGCAGTCAACCCTTGATAGAAACGAGGAACATCCGGCACAAACGCCAGTCGCTGTTTCGCCAGACGTTCTCTTTTATATAAATCATTACCTTCAATAAGGACATTCCCAGTCGTTGGACGTAAAAGGCCAGCAAGACATAACAGCAATGTGGTTTTTCCGGCACCATTCGGGCCAGCTATAACCACGGTCTCGCTTTTATCAACTCTAAATGTGGTTTCTCGAAGTGCTTGATAGGAGCCGTAAGAGTAGGTTAGATTATTGACTTCCAATATGCCATTAAGCATGAGGCTAGTTCTCCGAAATTATGAGCTAATTCCTTTGAACAAGAATTTATAAACTACTTTCCGTCCCATCCCAGAAATCATTTTAGACGTATATTATTATTAATCTAAGGTGGATGGGCGGGATAACGCTATGCTGAGCCGCCTTTTTCGCCGCGCCAGCGGCGAAAAAGATCGGTCTCCAGCAATTTGTTATGTTTTGCCCTATTGATCGATAGTTATTACTACTTGTCCCTTTTTCTGCCCTGTTTCGACATATCTGTGAGCCTCAGCAGCCTGTTCCAGCGGGTAGCGTCTATCAATGACCGATTTTATCTTCCCCTCCTCAATAAGCTCTTTGAGGAATGTTAGTTCTTCACTGGATTCTTCTACGAGCCCCATGATGACTTTGTGGCTGCTTGTCAGGCTAAGCCACAGGAACGAAAAGAGCTTTGGCAACCCAAAGGTAGTAAAAAGATAGAACCCTTCTTTCTTTAGTGATCTTTTACTTCGTAAAACTGAACTCTTGCCTACCGTGTCAAAAATAACATCATAAGTCTGGCCGTTTTTTGTGAAGTCCTCTTTGGTGTAATCAATGACCTGATCGGCTCCCAGAGATTTCACATATTCGATTTTCGAGGTACTGCATACCCCGGTTACCTCAGCCCCAAATTGGTGCTTTGCAAGCTGTACCGCATAACCACCAACTCCTCCAGAAGCGCCGAAGATAAGGACCTTGCCCCCACTCTGGACATTCCCTTTTCTAAGGAAATACAATGCGGTCAATGCCCCTTGAGGGACAGCCGCGGCCTCCTCATAGGTCATATTGTCCGGTTTTATCCCCACCGCACCTTCATGCAGACACATGTACTCGGCATACGCACCTAAATTCGCTGAAAATCCAAAAACCTGGTCGCCTACTTTAATTCGGGTTACATCTGCCCCGACGGCTTCAATTTCCCCGGCCAGCTCCGTCCCAAGGATAGGTTGCTTTGGAGTTCTGAAACCCGAACCTATTCGCGAGAAGAGCCAGAACCCGGGAGGGGCTGTGCTGCTTCGCGCCCAACAGTCGTATAGTGTTGCTGTGGTCGCATATATCCTTATCAGCACTTCGTCCTCTTTAGGGATCGGTTTGGCTACCTCTTTGAGTTGAAGAACATCTGGTGGTCCGTATTTTTCATATACAATGGCTTTCATTTTGGTATCCTTTCATATTTAAGAGATCCTTCATTCACCTGAACTACACCAAACGTAGTGATGTGCAAGTGTCATTCAGGGTGACATTAATCTGGAGTGTAACTACTCCAGGACTGAGAAGTTACACTCCAGTTGTTTCTATTTTACCGACTCGGAAGCGATTGCAGATGAATTAAATCCTTTAACAATAAGCCAAATTGCCATAACCTGTTCTTGCACGGCAATTAGCATCATTAATAAAACTGCTATTAATTCTGGAAAGATGTCAAATGTAGCTATTACAGAAGCAGCTAAAATAGCTACAGCACCAATGAGACCCCAGATTGATAACCATCGTGGTATAAGCCTTGATTTGTATAACGCAGAATAGAGTATCAAACCTCCAAAAGCAAAAGCAATAAGATAGATCAATCCACCATGATCGACCCAATAAACTACTGATTGAAGTGAGTTGCCTGTATTTTGAAAATATGAAGCATCCACCCCACCTCTATTTAGATAGTCCTGGCTTAGATTAACCAGTGACAGCTTATAGATTTGGGCAAGACTTAAGAGCACGGCCTCAAACACCCTGAAACTGACATACCCCAGCGCTAAGACTTCATTATGTCTCTTTAAGATGGGAAATAGGAGTACTGGTATGAGAACCACTGCAAGAGCAGATATATACTCAAGCAGTACCCCAATTATCACAGTTACTCTATTTGGATAAGCAGTATCCAGATAATCCGGAGAACCTAGTATTGGTTCGTAAATAGCTTGTCCTATTAAAAACACAACAAGCGCCATTATAAACAATACTCCTACAATTATTGCGGTCTTTCTGTGCGTATTCATTTTTCATCTCCTTTTTGATCTTAGGTATAACGGCTGCGAACTGAGCGGCCCGGCAAAGCACTCTTTAGAATCGCGGCTCGCTGAGGCCGGGTCCACTCCAGTGAGTTTTTATGCGGCTTGCGCTGCTTTGCGCCGACGCACCCGCCGTACGATGAACCGCACCAACACCACCAGCCCGGCAATGACGACAACCACAACCGCCAACGCGATCTTGGCCATCGCTGGGAAGCCAAGCGCCACGTGGAAGTCCATCGGCTGGTAGGTGAAGAGTGAGTCGTCCACCTCGCCGGTATCGTAGAAGGTCACCAATAGATGCCGTGTCGCTTCCGTTTGGAAGCCCCACAGGTCGCCGAAATGCCCAAACTCCGACAGGATGACCTGCTCGCCATTGCTCAAAGCAGGCAGCAATTCCTCAGCGGCAAACTGTGACGAAGTCGAATAGTCGATGCTCCCGCTCACCAGCAGCGTCTCCACTTCGGCAGGCTGCACCTCACGAAACTCGTTGGGCATTGGCGCAACAGGCCAACCACCACTCAGTTGTGCCGCCGTGCCAATCATCAGCGAGAAGGGCGAACCCAGTATCGAATTTGGCGGGTTCATATCCGTGATCCAATCACGTGCAGGGTCATAGTCGACGCTGCCTTTGGCAACAAAGTCGCCCCAGGTGATGACCGAAGGAATCATGAAATCGGACGCCAGGGACATCACGGCCAGCCCGCTGGGGTCACCCCCTTCGGCGGCCAGATAAGCATCGAAGACTGTCGCGGCGGTCCCTCGGTGAAATAGCATAAAGTGGGTGATGAATCTCACCTTGCCGGGGTCAATCGGTATCAGCAGCCAGCGTTCGGGCACATTGTGAGATACGTTACGTACAGTCTCGGCCAGGTCATTGGTGCGGGCGCTGCATTCAGAATCTTCCGCGCACAGCTCGGCATCGTATGCTATTTGCGCGTCGACAACGTCTGGTTCCCAGACGAAGTGTCCTGGTGGGTTGACAGCAATCATTGCCGAGCGATGCAAGCTATCGGGATACATCCATGAGTAAATCATTGCCACTCGGGTGCCGTAGCTTCCACTGAGCAGGTTCACGCGCTCGTAGCCCAGCATGGCGCGAGCAGATTCCATGTCTTCGACCACTTCGGGAATGGAGTAGCCATCCAGGTCGACCCCCTCCGCTTGCAGGCGCTCGGCGCACTGGGTCATCGCTTCGCCAAAGCTGGCCATAGACGCCTCGCTCAAAAGGTCGCCACCTACACCAGTAACTGCCCTGGCCATTTCCGGACACTCCATCACGACCGAACCATCCATGCCCCGGTAACCCACCATCACGATGTCGTGATCCTCTATCAACCCCTTTAGGCCGGGGAAATGCATATTCGAATCGCCCGGCCCGCCAGCTAACCAGAAAATCGGCTCGGCGGGGCTATCTCCCAGAGCGTGCACGCGAATCACAGGCAGAGTAATCAGCCGCGAGTCCGGTTCGCTACGGTTCTCCGGCACGACAAGCGTGCCACAGTCGGCGGCGTACTCCACGTCGCCACGTTCGTACATGCACGGTTCCCTGCCCACAAGCTCCCCTGCCTGCGCGCCTTCGGGCACAGTCACCGGGGCTTGCTTTCCGCCGCAGGCGGCGAGCATCGTAACGACCACAACTGCGACGATTGCGAGGGTCACCCATGAACGATTAGAAGCGGCAGTCAAGTTTTCCATCTGTGCCTTCTCAATGTAGCTCCTTTGGAATTTCACTCAGTGACTAGTTCAGGCTAGGGCATTAGGTCACAAATTCGAGATCATTCAACTCAGTCAATTATGCCTGTGATGACGGCTTGGCCGCATAACTATTATTGAATGGGGACCATCCATTAAGCATGTTATACTACTAGACAGAACACGCGTTCTATTATATAGTAGGAGCAGTTTTAACGGGTCCAATCCATATAAACTATGTGTTATACAGGGGTGCCCCATATAGCGTTCCCACGGACGCTAATGACATTTTATAGCATCTCACAGCTAGCTACAAGCAGGGAGGGGGAAAGTAAAATGGAACTACAACCTAAGATCAGGCTCCTCGATCGCGTTCGTCAGGCAATAAGACTCAAGAACTATGCATACTCAACCGAGAAGGCCTATGTCTACTGGATCAAGCGCTTCATCCTTTTCCACAAGAAGCGGCACCCAATGACAATGGGCGGCCCAGAGATAGAGACATTCCTCAGCTACCTGGCTGTTGAAAGGAACGTCTCCGCCTCCACTCAGAACCAGGCTTTTTGTGCACTGCTTTTCCTCTATCAAGAAGTATTGGGAATCGAATTAGATTCCCCCATTGTATCTGTTCGTGCCAAGCGACCTAAACGACTTCCCACGGTTCTCACAAGACCTGAGGTCCAGCTCCTAATAAGTGCCATGTCAGGGAAATACCAGCTGATGGCCAAGCTACTCTACGGCAGCGGCCTGCGACTGATGGAGTGTATTCGACTGCGCATCAAGGATATCGATTTTCACCAACACCAAGTCATGATTCGCGATGGAAAGGGGCTCAAAGATCGCGTTACCGTCTTGCCCGACGCTGCCGTGCAGGATCTGCACCGCCACCTTCGCCATGTCAAGCTGCTTCACGAAGATGACATCGGTAATGGCTTCGGCGCGGTCTCCCTTCCATATGCACTGGCGGTCAAATATCCTAGCGCTCAATTTGAGTGGAAATGGCAGTATCTCTTTCCATCCAAGAACATATCCAAGGATCCACGCAGCGGTGAGCTAAAACGCCACCATGCTGATCCCAGCGGTCTTCAAAATGCCGTCCGACGAGCCATCAAATCTACCAATATTAACAAGCATGTCACCCCTCATGCTCTACGTCACAGCTTTGCGACCCATCTACTCGAGGGTGGTTACGACATCCGTACTGTGCAGGAATTACTCGGGCATAAACACGTGACCACAACGATGATCTATACCCATGTTCTAAACCGCGGAGGTCTGGCTGTGCGTAGCCCTCTGGACGACGGTGAATAGCTAACGTACAGAATGATCCCTCCAATCCCGGTGCGATTTCGACGAAAGTAGCCACTTGCTACGAATTACACCAGAAATTTAATTCGGGATCTGTTGGCTATGAGAGAGGGCATGGGACACTACAAGATTATCCCGATGAGCCAGTTTGCCATGAGGACGGAGGAAAGCGAGAGTATTCCACCGCCGATCAGCACAACTAAGCGGGTCATGGACCTCGCCACTCCACCAGGCATTCCCGTTGCGAGACTCACTTGAGCCCCAAGACCAGCATACACAGCACCCAGAGTGGTAATGATTCCGATCCCCCCGATGACTACGCTGACTACAAACCGTGCTATTCCTCTCCATACATCAACCGCCTCCGTACCTGTCTTGGGAGCAGTTTCAGGTGAGAGGTATGCTTGTAGCGCTGGCACAAGGGCACTGGAGGAAGCAGCTACAGCGAGCAGGATGACCATCGCAACAGCCTGCTGAAGCGCATGAGCGTGGCCGATGACGTCTCCAGTTACGGTTGACAGCTGCGCCTGAGCCAAGTTGACGACCAGCGAGACAAAGAAATAGATAGCGATGATGCCTGTGATAATGGCTACCCATTCGTCGACCGCGGTGTTCAGGGCTTCCATAGAGGATCTATCACCATTCCGTGTCAATCCCTGTCGCGGCCCTCGCCTTCGACACCACACTAGCATTGAAACCGCCGATACCCAGCACCGGGAAACTTCCAAACACTGTGTCGGCGGTGCCGTTTACTATGACCTCCACCTCGGCACCAGTTACCTGGACCGAAGTAAGTGAAATTGTCATCCAATTATCTTCAGTGATCTTTCCCTGCATCGCAGCGACAGCCTCCGCCGCCCGTTGCTGAGCCCAAGTCTCGTTCAGGACGAAGTTTCCATTGGCAGCCTCGCTGAGATCCAACGCGCCAGCGGCTGCCAATGCGGCCGCATCGGCCGCGATCCTTACTTGATTGCGCATGATCTGATAGCGACCAAGGTCCAGCGAGATGAATAGGGCCATGATGAGGACAGGGATAAGGACCACGAATGCGACGACTACCTGGCCACTTTCAGACTTGCGATGCCCAGTATGAGGTCGCCGCTTCGCCCTAGGGTTTGAGCGTTCCCGGTGTGATCCACCCATCTTCAGAACCTGCCGACATGAAGGGGGAGTACATGGAAAATGCGGTCCCCCGAGGGGTGTTGGCCCCTCCGACTGACTTGAAGATCTCCCAGAAATCCGACCATGCCAGGGCGGACACATATACGGTCATACCGCTCCCGCCTCGACGGGACCATCCGTACTGCCCGTGGGTATATATGTCCACTGTACTTGATTCCCACATCTGTTTCATGCCCTCATCTGCATGTAGCGTTGATTGCTGAGCCAGCGTATTTCCAGCTAACCCATATCGCTCTCGTGGCATGAAGATTGTGCCGCTGTAGGCCGAGTTCTGTGCCGCCAGTTTCAGATATGTCCACCAGCCGGTGTAGGTGATCAGGAGCATGAAGAGCCCCAAGACCGGTAGGATGATCACGAATTCAAGCGTCGCCTGACCCTTTTCTGAGCACCTTATCAATGAGA
Organism: Anaerolineales bacterium; assembly: GCA_030606845.1. GTDB lineage: Bacteria > Chloroflexota > Anaerolineae > Anaerolineales > E44-bin32 > E44-bin32. The sequence goes on from JAUWFP010000001.1 coordinate 12,582, forward strand.
GGATCCGTTTCTTCATCCCTTTCTTCTTTCACTGTGCGCCGTTGAATTCCCACACCGGCACATACGTCGTCCCTCGCAGTAGGGAATCAAGGTTGATCCCCAGCGGTGCCCACGGAAGATGAACGTTGCCCAAGATTGTGAACCGCTGCCCCCGCACCCCATTTCCGCTCAGCCATGCATACGGATACTCAGCCACCTCCGTCGTCAGGTTGGTGCTTGGGGCAACTCTTTTACCCATTGTGATGGCGAATCCCATACCATAGCCCGGCTTAGTCGCCTCAAGCGATGAGCCTTCAAGGGACAGCGAAGCGGAAAGATGATGGACATGCCAGCCTGCTGCCAGAGCTAGGCCAAGGAAGAGAATGCCCATGAAGAGAGGGACGATGATGGTGAATTCGAGCGTTGCCTGGCCTCGTTGTGACTCTTTTCCACCAAGACGAGGCGTGTCCATCCATCGCTTCAGGATCCGACATTCTTGAATCATTGGTTGATCGCCGTCAACGTCACCAGGAGATTTCTGCCGCCCGCTGCTTGACGTAGTTGCCTACAATAGCGATCACGGCGATGGCTACAAGCACAATCAGAGCGGCGATGGCCGTCCACTCGAGAGTATCCTGGCCCTCCTGGTTGGACAGAATCCCTTGCATGAACAGGTCCTTCATTTGCGCCCTCCTGTGGACTATCCGACGCTTTCACGGCGCCGAGATGCAAAGTTGGCACCACTCTAGCATGACGTAGGAGCATTGAACGTTATGCGTTCGTTAGTTGTTTTCAGAGCTAGCAACCCGGGCTATGTTGGGAGATGAAAAAGAATTGATTAAGGGAGTTAAGTTTATGCCTTGGAGGGTCCTGCGCAGCAGTCTAATCTTAGTGTTGGCTACTCTTGGAAGACCTAGAATAGGAAGTACAGGTTTATTGGGTAGACGTTAATGTCCAGATTGCCAGATCACGATCGAATTCCTCGTCGACGATCTCGAGCCACAGTTGGCTTTGATCAACGTTGAGTGTCCCTATGTGGAAGTACAACCAACCGCTGGTGAGGCAGTAGATTCGGGGTGATCGATAGTTACCAAAGTTCTCGTCTCTGTCAGTTAGTACAACCTGCGTCTCACCCAGGCCGCCATATGACATCCTGAGAACCCCTGCATAGTCCCGCTCATCAGGTGTTGCGCATCCCGCAAAGCCCAGGGGCGGCTCAATTGCCTCGGGTTCGACATCGACTTTCACCATGATTAACGACGAATTCGGCGGGATAATGACCTCGGTGTTCTTGCTGAAATCGAACAGGTTGGTGCGTAGAATCTCCAGTGCCAACCTTTTTCTCCCTGTAGCCGGCTCGTAGGCCATCGGGCGGTCGCTGCCTGGTATCAGCTTGACTTCTCTTACCGTGAAGGTCTTGCCGGCGATCACCGCCGAATCGCCAATGTAACGCATCGGCGGCCAGTCAGCGAAATCCCGGCTTGTCATGCGGCCGGGGAATAGCCCTGTGGCCTCACCTCCCGGCCGGAAGCCTGGAAAGGCAAGCTGCACCCGCTCCGCAGGTCTCATCTTCGGCGGTTCGGGTTGTTGCGGGTCAGTACCGCTCCCCGTTGTGCTTGCAAGAGTGTCAAGTATGACATCAGCTTGAGTTGCACCCACAGCCTGGACGGCAAAGAAAAGCGCAATCAAGAAGCTGGCCAGCAGGAAGGCCTTACCCCACACTCTCATCGTAGCCTCCAGGTCGGCCCCGTATTGCTAAGGACCAAGAATACATCGCTCAACGACACTCCCCTGGGTAGCGTCCCCAACAGGGCAAAACCCTCTTCGGCGCCTCTCACCTCAACGTGGACGCCGTAGCGCACAGCGATCTCCCCTCCGCTGCCCTGATACAACGCCACCAGCTCCGTCGGTTCCACGGTGTCGGTTCCGTCGCTAGCAGGGTACAGCAGGTAGAGGTCCCCTGCCCGATCCGTAACCGTGGCGATCTCGATGAACAGCCAGGGCTCGCTCCTCTTCTGGGGAAGGAAATCCTGACCGTGCAGATTGTCGTTGACCAGAATCGACTGGTCTGTGGTCCAAACTTTGCGAACCGAGATGCCGTTGGCATTTTCCCCAAGATCCATGACAGGGATAGGCATCTTGAGCCGTAACGCTTCTCGATCCGCAGGGTCCATGGAGAGCTCGTCGATGTCCAGACATGGTCTGGCTTCGCAGACCTCGGCCGTTGAGGTGAAACCGAAAGTCGCGTCGTAGAGCTCCACCTCCCAAACAAGAAGAGGGGTTGCCAGCCCTGCCCCATCCACATCGGTCATGGCCAACCAGACCTTTGATGTGTTATCCGGCAAATTGGTCCTCAGCCAGGTGAACTCGGACTGGATCTGTACCCCCTGGAAAGTCCTCAGCAAACCGTCCAGATCATTCTGCACGTACAGATCCAGGTTCACCCTCTCACCCAGCGCCATCCGGTCCCACGCATCCCGTAGCTCCTCCATGCCGGGGAAGGTAAATTGCAGGAAGAAGCGCCCGAAGCGTTCCTCCTCACTCGAACGGCATACCACTTCAAAGGGCTCTTGGTGCTGGTACCACACCCCTACGTCGGGGCAATCACCTGGGGGAGGGGAGCCTGAGTAATCAATGGTGAGAGGCGCCCGGGACACGGCCCGTGTGGTTTCCTGCCGATGGGAAATCCCGATCCCCACAGAGATCCATACCGGTCCCTGGTATATGCTCTCAGCTCCCTCGGTCGAGATCGCGCTCGTCGGCGTCGCCGCAAGCCCGGGCGGCGGCACAGGACCGGCTTCAGCGACCTCCTCCTCATCCTCTATGTTCCACGCCACCACGGCCATCTCTGGGAGCAGGTGCCAATCGCCGATTTGCAGACGATGGAGGTTCGCCCATGTCGTCATAACCCGGTCCACATGCGCATCCTCAAGCCGGATGCGCCACTCGAGCCGTGCTTCTTCCACAGGCACAGCAGAAATGCACAGTAGCCATCCCTCCCGGCTTTCTCCAGGATCAAGGCGCTGTTTCTCAGGTTCGTACCATGGGAGGGGTGGGGCGTAGGCCTGGGGGTCAAAGCGATTGCCTGTATCCGGCGCAGCGTACGCGCCGTGCCTTGCTGCGTACTCCAGCGACACACAGGGCAGCCCATACTCGGATCGTGCATCGGCCACCTCCAATGGCGGCCATGCTCTGGAGGTATCCTCACCGATATTCTCTGACAAGAAGAATGGATCGCGAACACGGTGGTCAGAGGGAGCCCGCACTCTCACATATACGGCGAGAGCCGAGTATCCTTCGCTCTCAAATCGATCCCGCCACGCCGACGCGTTTGGATGCAAGATCACGTCTTGACCAGCAGGCCTGGAATACAACCACCGATCAAGGGGGATATGGCGAGATTCCTCCAACACACGCAGAAGCTGTACGAAGGCCCCGCTTCCCGGATCCTGGAACTCGGGGTGGAAGATCACCTCAGGGGGTTCAGGAACGCCATCCAGCGGCAGCTCGATGACATCGTAGGGGCCGACAGTAGTCTCTGGCGCTTCGGTTGGACCGCGGGTGACAGCTCCAGGAGGCACGCCCTCAGATGGACGGCCACAACCTGCCGCTGCCAGAACAACAAGGGCCAAGAGCCATAGACATTCGACGAGACGAGTTGCCATGCGCTCACCAGATCGCTCCGCGTAGTCTATCAGACAATGCCTTCACTAGTAAGGAGGATCAGCGTGGGGAGGATCGTCACCAAGATGCTGGCCAGCAGGATGACTACCGAGGTAAGCAGGGTTACTTTGATCCTGGCTCGGTTGCCCTCCTCAACGATCTCCAGCTTCAAGCTCTGCCGCATGGCCGCGGCCCGAATCTGGAAGGGCTCGACCAGGCTCTGCCCCTTCTGGATAGCCACTGTCACCATCCCCAGGAACTCATCAAACTGGGGCGTCCTGGGCAGATCCCGGTGGACCTCCTGCGTGGCTTCCAGGATGGATCGTCCCATGCTGATGCTGGAAGCCAGCCTTCCGCAAGCCTCGCCGAACAACCCTACGTGCCGCGTCTGCGCCACCGCGTCGGCGATGTCCGCCCCGGAGCGCAGGAAGAGAGCGATGCGATCGAGCCCGAAACCCATTTCCTTCAACAGCCGCTCCCTGCGCCTCCGGATGGTTTGGTTTACAACTCGATCCGGCAATGTGAATCCATACACGGCGCCCAGCGTGGCTAGTAGGGCGGATCCAAGGGGTATCAATCGTACATTAAGCAACAACTCTACGGCGAAGCTGATCCCCAGCGCTATCGCCACATTGACGAGAGACAGGTACATCCTGCGGGTATGGAACTCCGCCGCGGAGCTGTAGATAAACCCGGAGCGGCGCAGCCGGTCGAGAAAGTTCTCCCCTTCCGGCTTGATCTTGTGGCTCAGATCGATCAGCAAGGCCTGTAGGATGGTCCCCTCGGCCAGGCCAACCAACCGAGGCCCGCTATCGGTTCCTCGGATGCGCTTGAAAGCCGAATGTGGCATGGCGAAGGAGACCACCATCATGAATAGGCCAAAGCCCGCCATGGCAGACAGCAACAGGGAGATCAGCGTATTAGTCATCAGAACTCCTCAGGCCTCCTCGATCTCGAGCACCCTGGCGACTTTCGCCAGCGCTTGCGTACTCAGCAAGAACCCCACCAGCGCCAGCAGATATGCTGCCATCTGAATCAACTCTCCGCTCGGCGACGCATAGATCTGCGCCAGCGCGGGCGAGGAGAAGCGCAAGAGGGCCACAAGGATCACCGGGGCGACCGCTACGATGCGCATCTGGTTGCGCACACCGGAGAGCTCGGAGTGCATGCGCCTGCGCTCGCTGGCGGTCTCACGGATGGTGGTGCTCAGCGGGCTCAGGATCTGCTGCAGCGGGATCGTGGCGCCGCGTTTGGACCACACGGCGAGGGTGTCGACGAGCAGGTCAAGCGAGTAGCTCCGCCGCGCCCGCTGCACCTCCTCGAAAGCCCCATGGATGCTCGCTCCCGAGGTGATCTGGCCGGTAATGTAGACGAAGTCCTCCTTTGCGACCCAAGGGGCCATCTCCGCCGCGTGGCTCATCGCTCCTTTGAGGGAGCCGTAGAGCTGGGCGCCCACGCCGAGCCGATCGCACATGTCCGCCAGTACCTCCTCGTACTCGATACGTTTGCCGTTCCTCCTTTGGTACAGCCATTGGACATACAGGATCAGGCCGATGAACCCCATCAAGATCGACACGCCGATCGCGCCCGTCAACAGGAAGGTGGCCAGAAAGGCCAGGAGGTCGATTATGAGTCCGACCCTGATAAACCCGGTCGGCGTCACCGGCAGGTCTGCCTGAGCAATGGCGGCGGCGAGTCCCTGTTTGCGGAAGGTCTTCAGGGGACCTTCGCCGGGATCAGCGGGGAACTGTCTGACCCCCTCGTTTTCCCCCGTCAGGCGCGCTATACGGTCGAAGCCGACGGGCTTGCGCTTATGGGTCAACGACAGGACGATGAGGAAGACACCCACAGCTCCGAGGAAGGACAAAAAGATGCTAGTGAGCATTGGTCACCCCTCCTTCACGAAGGTTCCATCATGGCCTCGGTCATGCCGACCTCCCGCAGCGCAGCAGCGTGCGTCGAGGCTGTCAGGGGACCGTCCAACTTCCGGCCGTCGTGCCGGTAGATGGCCTGCATCTCGGGTTCATAGGTCCCGCCCTTCTGGATCACCTCGCCGGTTAGCTCGGCGATGGTGCGCACGCGCCGTACCGTCCGACCGTTATTTCGGGTGACCTCCAGCGAGACGGCGATGTCCAGCGTGGAAGCGACCATATGGGCGGCTCTCCAGGTGTCCAGGAAACGGCCCCGGACGCTCTGGGCTAGCATGAGGAAGATCCGCCCGAAGAGTTCCTCGACGCCATACGCGTGGATGCTGGTCAATCCGTTCTTATGCCCCGTGTTCAAGGCGTTGAGCAGGTCGAAGACCTCCGCGCCGCGCGCCTCGCCCAACGTCAGGGCGTCCGGACGGTGGCGCAGCGCCAGCTTGACCAGGTCTTCCTGGTTGATGGGCGGCACGCCCTCCAGTGATTCGGGGCGCGTCCGCAGGTAAAGCACGTTGTTGGGTTTGTCCTCATGGGGGTGCAGGACGATCTCAGGCGTGTCCTCGATGATCAGGAGACGCTTCCCCCTGGGGATCTTGCGGCCAAGGGCCATGAGCAACGTCGTCTTGCCTGACCCCGTCGGCCCGACGGCCACGATGTTCAACCCCGCCAGCACGGCGCCGTGCAAATAGGCCGCCGCCTCAGGAGAGAGCATACCGACCGTCTCCCCCTCCAGCAAGGTGCTGTAATCTGGGATTCCGTGTTCTTCGTCCCACATCTTCACCGCGTTCCCGTCTGTATGTACCATGTCCTCCAGGTTGATTTCCCGAGCCCTGGGAATGCGGATCACGGCCGTCGGCCAGGGCGTGGCGATCGGGTGTGTGACCACCCCGATGCGCTCCTTTCCCGGCAGGACAGCGTCGGCGATGGGCATGACCATGTTGACCTGGCGGTTGGAGTCAGCGATGCCCCGGTTGAGCATCTCGAGCAGCCGGTCCGGGGATTCGAAGTGTATGTCCGTCGCCTCCCACCCGCCCCCGCGGTAGACCATCACCTCGTCCGGGCCGTTAACGGCGATGTCTTCCACCGTCTCGTCGTCCAGCAATGGCTCCAGCGGCCCCATCCCCAGCAGGTCAGCTAGCACCCGGCTGACGAACAAATCCGGTTCGACGGGAATCCTCTCCCGGTTCTCCCGCAGGGCCTGGTCGTTGAAGGAGATGTAGACCTGGCTGGCCAACCTCGTGGCCTCGTCTGTGACTCTCGGTCCAGCTACGCCCAGCTGGTCCGGTGTGAAGGTTTCAGTTAACCGCCGCCGCACCATGGCGAGCGCCTCCTGGTAGGGGTCCTGGCCCACTACCGCTATGTCCGCCGTTTTAATGGCGAATTCCTCCTCAAAGTATGTCTGTCCCAACGCTAAACTCCTCGAATATCTGTAGCCGTGAACAACAGGCACTAGTCGTATGCCTTTGTGCGTAGCTTTCGAAAGAGACCGAAGCCGCGTTTTACCCGTCCGTTCCTCATCCGTTCCACCCATGCCGCGCCGATGGGTGGGTAGAACTGCGCCGCCAGCTCGGCGATCGCCTGGAGGGTGGCCTCCGTCTGAGGTGGATTCCTGCGCTCGTTGGCGTATTTGGCGATGTAGGAGATGCCCTCGTTGCCGGCTCGGGTGACGTTCCCCGTGGTGTCAAGCGGGAGGATGCCCAGCGCCGAGACCTTGGCGAAATTGGCAGCCTCCTGCAGCGAGACCCCCAGGTTCTCCTGCCACTTGTTTATCACCAAGCCGAAGCGTTGGACGTTGATCCCGACCCGCGGGACCACGCTCTGATGGACGCCCTCTCTTACGTCGGCGATGCTGGTCATGTCAGGCTCGCAGACTACCAGGATGTAATCGACCTCATGCAGTACTCCCTGATGGAGACCCACATTCACCGAGCTTCCCGGGTCGGCGATGACGAAGTCATAATTCCTGGATAGTAGGGGCAGCAGAAAGCGGGCGAATTCGACGCCGGCTTCGCCGGCCAAGTGCTCATGCCGCGACTGCTCCATGTTCGTCACACCGGCCAGCACCTTTAGATTGGGCGCTCCCTTCACCGCCGCCATGAGCCCATCGATGCGCTGGGGCAGGTCGACCTCGAGTGAGGCGTGCCCCTTGCTCGTGTGATATGCAGAGGCGGCGTTGAGGATCCCGTAGGGCGCGTCCAAGTTGAGTCGCAGGCGCACGTGCCCTCCGTTCATGTTGGCATCCACCAGGGCTACCTTCCGACCGCCGACGGCAGCCAGCGTCACGGCGAGCTCGCAGGCGATGGTCGTCTTTCCTACGCCGCCTTTCGGGGCCCACACCCCGATGACCTGGCGCTGCCATGCGCTGCCACCGGTGGCCGCTGTAGCGGCGCGAATGGTTTCCGGGGCGCCGGCTCCCCACGCGCCTTTTCCCCACTGCGCCTCAAGCGCATTGAATTGGGTCGGTAGCTCGTCGCAGATCCTCTCGATCGTACCTCTGTTCATCGGCAGGCTGAAAACTGCGTCAAGGTGGACTTCGAGCATAGCCTCCATCTTTCGGGATCCCGCCTGCGCCAGACCTACAATGACGAGAGGGAACTTCGCCTCATGTCGTAAGCTCAGCACGTCGGCCAGGTTGTATCCATCGACCTCGGCGTCGACCAGGACGAGCTGCGGCCGCATCTGATCGAGCATACGCTGGGCGCTGCCCTTCTCGAAGATGGGCAGGGTCGTGATCACGCGGACCGGGCGGTCAGTGGCTACGTGAAGCTCGCCGAGGAGCTGCTGACCCAGTTCCGGTCGGGTGAAGGCGAGCGAGCTGATATATTCAAGTTCCATAGTCGGCGCTCCTGGAGGGTATCTCCAATGCTGGGAGCCTCCTGAGAATGCCATACCGCATCACCATCGAATCTCTACGGTGTGGTCGTGGTCGCCATCGGGCTGGCCGTCGCCTTCTGCACTGCCGTCGGCGTGGGAGTCGGCGCCAGCGCCTCCCGGTCGGCGTAGAACAAGTCGAGCAGGTCCTGGAGAGAAGCGCCCATGGTGGGACTGTCGATCTCGCCCTCGGCCAGCGGCGACAGGATCCCGATTTGAAGGATACCGGCACTGGAAGCCATGGTGACCATTTCGAAAGTATCGCGTGGGATGATGACCTCGAGCCCGATGACGTCCCCCAGTTCGATCGTCGTGTCACCCGCCGAGGTGAAGGAGGTCACATTCCGCTCCCGGATCACCCTCACCACAGGCGCCCCGTGCACGATCACCTTGGCCAACGGCTCGCGGATGTCTGGTAGAGGGGTCGGCGTTGGTATCGCCGTCGGTGTTTCCTCGTCCAGGGGAAGGTCGACCCCACTTTCCTCGGCCAGCTCCTCTAGCAATTTCTCAGGCGAGGCGCTGACCGGGTTGATGAAGCCTCCAGCGCTTGGTGGCCTCGGCATGAGCTCAGCTCGATTCATCACTACAGGGTCACTTATCTGGTCGATGGCCACCGCCAGATCCACCCGATCTCCGGCAGAGACGCTTTCCGGCGCGGTACCCCGGGTCGAGATCACCACCAACATCAAATTGGGGTCGTCCATCCCCAGGCGGACCAGACGGGCTGCGGCCGGGTTGTCCGGTGCGACGACCGAGCTTAGCAGGATAGGCTCGAACTTGAGCACATCCTGGATGAGAATGCCGCCCGAAGCCCTCATAGACTCCAGGTCTTCGGGTTTCATCAGAGACTGGAGAATGGGCCTGGCGGAGGTTTTGAGCTGAACTGGCACCAGCACTAGTAGTTCATCGGGGATGTCCATCAATCTGGTCCCAGCCGGGATGTCCTCCCGTGCCGCTACTACCAGGGAGGGGGTGGGCGCCAGGACTGAGTTCATCAAGAAGATGGCTCCTCCGCCGATCAGGGCGAACACCAAACCGACTACGAGCATGAAGCGATTGAATCTCATGATTCCGCGGCCTCCTCTTCCATGTCCGTTTTTCTGACCTCACCAAAAACGAGCCTTGATCTTCTCGGTCACCCCTTCCAGCACAAGCCTCAGGGTCTCCAGCTGCATCGGGGACAGGTCGCTCACATCCGAAACCTCCAAGGCAATCCACCCACGTGTGAACCATTCCAATCCCTGCCCCGCATCCAGAGCCCTGCTGAGATCCCGCGCTCGGGCGGAGGCGATGGCTGTCGAACAACCCGTCACCTGCTGAATGGCTTCCCCGAGCGACACGACCCACTCGGGCGTCTCCCCAAGCGCCTGCAGGTGGTCCCGGATAGTGGGCTTTCCTCGCATGGGTCCTACGCCTCGAAGAAGATCGTCTGGAGAAATCCTGCCACCTCTGGATCCTCCTCGCCTGCGATCAGACCGCGCGCCCGCTCAAGGGTGTCAAGATGTCTCTGGATGACACTTTTGATCCTCCGGTTTCCGGCAGCCCTGGAGGCGAGCTCCAGAGATCGTGACGTCTCGCCGCCGGCAGCCGCGTGGACGCAGGCCATGGTGAGGGTGGCGTAGTCGGTCTTCATTCTGAGGGCGGTCCTAGTCAGGCGGTGGGCGATGGACTTCGAGGCGCCTGTGCGGTTCGAGAGCGCCAGCAGGCTGTCCTCGTCCTCCGGATCCGGGATGCGCGGTGAGACCTTGTTCTTCTGCGAGTTCTTGGAATTAGCCCTGTTCGCCCTGGCGCCAGCCTTCCCAGCTGCAGGTCTCACTTGTCTTTGATTGGGGTCGTCAGCGTTTTTATCGACTGCCTCCACAAATCCCATCGCCAACTTCGCTGCGGCGATAGGTTCGACACCGCTTTCCACCATCTGTCGGAAGGTTGCAGCTTGAGGTTGCGATGCCTTTCCAAGGATAGTCGCCAGTTCCATCTGGGTAGTTTCCGGGATCCCCTTGAAGAGCGGCTGCATCTCCTGAACGGCTCGGGGCGCCATGCCTTCGGCGAAGCACCTTCGCAGGACAGGGGTGCTCTTCTCGTAGGCGCTGATAAGGCTTGACACGGTGCCGAAGGGAAGTCCGCTTCGTCTCGCCATATTTCGCAGGCTCAAACTCGGATCGCTCCCTTTCAATGCCATCAAGCTCAGGGCTTTCTCGTACGCAGTGAGCTCGCGATGTCCCAGGTTCTCCGCCAGGGCGAATGCCTGGATGTCGTCCTCCTCTTTGGCGATGATGGCGTCGATGGTTTCCTGACCTGCGAGACGAGCGGCGGCTAAGCGCCTGTGCCCTGCGATGGGGCGATAGCGGCTCGGCTCGCCCAATCTGGCGGACAACTTCTCCAGGTAGATCGGTTCGAGCACGCCGTGGTTCTTGACGCTCTCGAGTAGCTCGGCGTCCTTTGGGAACCTCTCCGGATCAAAGGTGACGAGCCGGCTTTGGTGGGGCGAGTCCTCGGCGATGTTCTCGATGGGGACGGGCATGTGCGATCGTTCCAGCCTAAAGCCCTCTTCCCTTCTGGTTTCAGCGTGACCCAGACCGCCAAATCCCCCCTCCTCCAGAGAGAGTTCCTCCAGCAGGCTTTCGGGCGCAGCTTCCCTACGCGCCATGTGCTGCCTCCGCGGGGTATTGCAGCGCTTCAGCCAATTCAGCTGATCGACCGTCTTCCCGCATTACCTTCTCATCTTCACTAATCATAAGGAGTGGCACGTCCTCTCTTGCTTCTGCTTCCTCGGTTGACCCCTGGAAGATGAATTGACAGATACCATCCATGGTGGACTCGAACCGCTTGGGGAATTTGCCGTAACGCCAGCGGCCGCGCAGGATGATCCGGGAGTAGGGCAGACCTGGTAGCACCTCAAATCCCATCGCGATAAGCGCCTCGCTGGCCCGGAGCTTGCGCTGCCACCGTTCCAGTTCTCGGGCTTCCCAGTTGGCGTTCCCGATTCCTATTGGTATGAGTGCTCCCTTCCGTTGGTGATTATGGAGGGCCACTTTCAGCGTGTTGATTGTCGGCCTGGCCGTCTGCTGGGAGAGCATGACCGGGATGAGCACAATATCGGCGGCGACGATCCCTATCGCTACAAGAGAGGGATGGGTCCCCGTGTCAATGATCACTATCGTGTTGTCGGGGAGGGTGGCACTTTCGAGTGAGTAATTCAGCGATCTGAGAGGTGGGTTTGCGTTCGCGAGGTCGGCCAGATCTGCGTCCCCGGGCACAACAAAGATCCTTTCGTCGTGCCGGCTCCGCCGTGCCGCCTCGCTCATGAGCTCACCGGAAGGGATGCCTTCAACCTCCAATCGGAGCACGTCGACCAGGGTGGGCGGGTCGATCTGACCGCCAAGGAGGATGGATGATGCGCCTCCCTGGGGATCCATGTCAATGACGACGATCTCAAGGTCTTCTCTGTCCGCAAGATAACGGGCGAGCATGGCGGCGATGGTTGTCTTACCGACACCACCTTTCATGGATGTGACTGTGACGACCATGCACTCTCCAATCATTAGATGGAACTGAGGTGGAGGAGCTGCTCACTGGATCACGATCTCATTCTTGTATATGTGATGCAGTGGGAAATCGTCCGGATTCCTCCTCGTAGAGGTGACTATAGCACCATGGAGGGACACTGTGCGTTAGGTGATCGTTATTTGGGTGTGGGAATGCGGGATGGTCTGCGGGTGGAGACCTATTCCAGAATGGTAGAGCTCACTCTATGCTTTTTTGGTTTATCCGGTGTATGTATACATACAAATGTGACGTCATTCACAAAGCACGGCTATATCTGGACAGGCACATCGTTCTCAAGGGATCTCTCCGGAGCTCCCTACGATCTCCATTCTATGGTAATCGGATCGGTTAAATAGAACCACGTGATCTTCGAAGGGGAAGGGGATTCCTTACAAGTCTGTCCTTATCGAGAGCATTGTTCGAAACATGACAAGCGGGAGTCAGTACGAAGAAACTCAGCAGCTTGAGAAGCAAGATAATGTCAACCAACAATGATATGAAGGTCACCCATTTTGATTATGGTGTTCGCAAGAAAGGAGTAGCTACGACATCAGCGGATGTATTACGAAGTCACACAGATTGCAAACCAATTTTATGTGAGCATCAACATGAATAATGTTTCCAATGTGAATTAAGATATAAGTCGGCCTGTTTTACCTTGGGGCCTCTTTCCTCCTGTATATAAGGAAGCGTCTTATTTGAGTCTGGTCATCTCAAGCGACCAATTTTCCCCTGAAAATCCCCGGCCTTCAGATTATTTTTCCATGCTTTGTCTGACAGCCCTTCCCAGCCTGGGGTGAGATGCGCAGTCAATTTCATATCTTAGATTGAGGGCTCCAGCCGGATAATCTTCTTCGTGCAGGAACGCAATCTTCCTCTATCATCTGCTTGCAACTAACGATGGAGTAACGCGAGATTCCTTGACTTCAGGGGTCTCTACGTCTAAGATGCAAGAACCAATAAATCAGTGAGCAACAAAATACGTTCGAAAATTCCGCCCCGAAGCGGTGCTTTGCGTTTGAGTTGCGGGGCGGAATCTTCTTTAAGCCAGGTCCGTACATGGAAGCGCAACATGAGCAGAGCTACCCAGAAACGCCGCACAATTCATGAAGGTAGTCTCACTTCAAAGGTCCGGTAGATCCCAGGACAACTCAAAGGTGGTCCAGTATGATGCGATAGTTTGGGGTTTTGGTCATCGCTAGATTACCGCGTTGAAGTAAAGAAGGATGACCGAGGGTACCATTGATGGGGTCGCCGTGATGAATAATTAGATGATGATCCAGCCGTTCATTTGACCTTATCCCGCGTGAGAAATCCGCACTCGGCGGATGGGTTATCTCGCACAACCTCATGGACAACATAAGATAAGAACGGAGGCCCGGTCGGGTTCACATGCCCGCATCGGGCTTTTTTGCTTTTCGATCTCGGTCTGTGTGAGATCGAATGCAAGCCTTCATCGACCGATAGATCAGCGTAGCTATGGAGAAAGGAGGTGACTTTGCCAAGATGTAAGGAACTGCGACGTAAATCCGATGGCTAAGGGATCCCCGGCCGATCGGGTTATTTCGGATTCAAACCAAGAACCATTCCCAGGAGATGCACCATGAACAAGCATTGTAAATATCAAAGGGATCGAAGTTCATATTCGCTCGAGGATGTTCTCTCGGATGATATCCGTCACGTGATCCAACGTACGGTTCAGGAAGGAAGAACCTCCATACGTGAAGGATACATCTGGCGCAATTGCGCCTCGAGTCCTGAATTCATTCTGGCATGCGAGGCTGCCAAGGAATCAGGACTACAGGTGACCGTGTAGTTATTCAGAGAATAGGGCCGCCGGGATTTCTCACTAGCGGCACTTGCATGATTCACTGGAAAGGAGCCTAAGATGCTTACCTCTGCAAATCTGAAAGCACGTTCTTGTCGCAGCAATTACTGGCGACGCCGGCGGATCGAACGTCGGCGCAAGGAACGAGGCAGGCTGATCTACGCTGTCCTCGAGCACCTTTACGGCGGGGACCAGGCTCGCAGCATGTGGTCCGCCTACCTGCGGTCTAAGCAGGGTAACGACCGCTTGGGGCGAGTCTCATGAGAACGCCTCGGTTGGTAGTTCATTCCGAAGGGTCTGGGAGCACATGAGATGGGAAGTCTGGGAATAATAGGGTGGAGGCCATTGCGCCATTGCTTTGAGGAGGCCCCCCATGTCTTATAGGAGTACATTGGTATGAAGTTGATCACAGGAGCTCCCGGGGCCGGCAAGACCAACCGGTTGGTGGCTGAGATTCGGAAACGTCTGGCAGAGGGTGTGTCCCCTTACATGATCCTGGCCACGACCTTCAGCCGGCAAGCGGCCCGGGAAATCGCAGATCGCGTCGGTAGCGATGTACCCGTCCGGACCATCCACGGCATGGCCTACTGGCTAATCCGGCTGGCCCGACAGGCGCGAGGGCAGAAGGTGCCGCAGGTCATCTCGGAGGACAGGGCGCTTTCCCTGATGGAGCGCGCCGCAAAGGAGCTTGACGTCAGGTTCATCGAGCCGCGGCTGGCCATGCAGGACATGGAGCGGATCCGTGCGCGGGGTGGAAGTTATAATGCTTTGCATCCTCAGGTGCAGCAGATCATCCAGCGATATTTCCGCATCCTGCGTGCCGAGAACTTGGTCGACTTCACAGGGCTGGTGGAGGAGTGCTCGAGGGAACTGGGCGATGCCGAGCTGCGCGAGTTCCTAAAGGGCGTCTACGTCTTCGTCGACGAGGGTCAGGATATCAACCCGGTCACCGAGTGGCCCATCCTGGACGTGTTGTTGGGAGGGTCGAAGGAGTTCGTGGTGTTGGCTTCCCCCTCCCAATCCATCTATGGTTTCCGAGGGGCGGATTGGGAGAAGCTGGTGGCGCGCTTTCCTCAGGATCTCCAGACTGAGGTGATGCAGGAGAACCATCGCTCGACACCTGAGATCGTGAGCGCCGCGCGCCCGTTGGCAGGTCCAGACGCCAGCGGTATGCGCTCCGTCCGGCGATCGCTCGGCATACCGGTGGTCGCCGTGGACGCCATCAACCCTGAGTTGGAAGTGGACTACGTCGGGCGCCAGATCGCCCAGTGGATCGAGCTCTTCCGCGGGGAGGGCACCAAGGTGACGGAGATCGCCTTGCTGACCAGGATCCACGCCCAGCAAAACTCGCTGCAGATCGCGCTTCGCATGCGGGGAATTCCCTATCAGATCGTCGGGTCCGAAAAGGACGTCTTCCTGCGTGAGGAGACGCAGGCTATCGTGGGTTATCTGCGGCTGACTCTCGATCCCATGGATGACACTGTGCTTGAGTCGATCGTCAATTACCCACCGTGTGGGATCGGGACCAGGACTAGATACCAGCTGCGCCGTGATGAGGTCATGACCTGGGATCACCTGATCGCGGTCCTGGGACAACCCGACAGGTATCGCGAGCAGGTAGTAAGGCGCGTGCACCTGATCCTCAACCTCCGAGAGATGTTCGATGACCTGCGCAGAAAGGACCTGCCGGTTGCGCATCTGGTGTCCAGGGTCATCCAGCTGAGCGAGATATCGAGCTACCTCAACAGCGAGGGCGACTTCGCGGCTGCACGAGCGCTCAACGATCTGGTGGCAACCAGCGTCGAGTTCGGTACCTTGGGCCAGTTCGTGGATTACCTGGAAGGGCAGGTGGACCGACCGCGACAGGCAATGGGGATTCAGCTTTCCACACTCCACGCCTCGAAGGGGAGGGAGTGGCGGGCGGTCATCATCCCTGGATTTTACGATGGCTTACTCCCCTTGGAGGGATCAGACCTCCGGGAGGAGCAGAATCTAGCCTTCGTGGGCATGACCCGGGCTAAGGACCATCTCGTTCTGACCATGTCTCGGTCTATGACCACGAGCCCGTTGCTGGCTGGCGTTCCGTTGACCCAGGTGCGATGGCCCTAGATCTTCATTGGATTTGATTCCGAATCTAGTAGTGACCAATGGTCTTGGCTTTGAGGCTCACGATCGTGTCACGTTCAATCTCTTGACTCAAACCAGCAACATAGAAGACTATATGGAAGGCGGACTGTGATATGGATGATAGAAAACCTGATCTCGTTGAGGTCATGAAACAAGCCGGAGTCGAAGTACCAACGCGTGGAAATCGGGCAAATGTCATGGTCCGGTGCCCGTTCCACCACGATACAGGCAGGCCCAACATGAGCATCAGCCTCCACGCTGGCCTGTTCCACTGCTTTCGCTGTGACCGCGGGGGCGACGTCTACGACTTCGAGGGACTGCTCATCTACGGCGACGCGTGGAACAACCGGGACCCCGAGATGTTCAAGGAGGTACTCCGTCGATTGGAGGTCTTGGACGTTCCCCTTGTCGATGTAAAGCCGCCGCCTCCGCCCAAGGAACTGACCAGGGGGATCGCCCAGGTGCTCGCGCTGGCCAGCCGCGTCTACCATCTGGCGCTGATGAGCGAGGCAGGTGGGGAGGCCAGGAAGTATCTCCGTTTGCGCCGAATCGACATTGATGCGATGCGCAGATTCCGCATCGGATACGCCTCCCAAGGGGCGATTGTCGGGGCGTTGGCAGGCTACCCGCCGGAGCTGAGACAGGGGGCAGAGCTGGCAGGCCTCTTTGTGAGGAACGAGCGGGACGAGCCCCGCGAGTGGCTTATCGGGCGGATCGTCTTTCCCGACGTTTCGAGAAACGGAACAGTCCGCCACATGATCGGCAGATCCCTGGAAAGGAGTGCCTCTCTCAAATACCTCAGCCTCGGCGGCCTGCCCAAGACCATCTGGGGCCTTGGTGACGTCAGTAGAAACAAGCCGGTCATCCTGACTGAAAGCATAATCGACGCCGTGAACCTGCGGCAGATGGGCTTGCAGGGCGCAGCGGTCAACGGCACGGGCATCGCCGGTTACCTGCTGCCCGGGCTTGGCAAGGTGCCCGTGCTCGTGCTTCTACCGCAGAATGACTCCGCAGGGAGGGAGGCCGTCGCCCGATGGAAGGAGAAGCTGCCGAAAGCAAGGATCCTTGAGCATGCCTTTTCGGAAGGCGAAAAGGATCTGAACGATCAGGTGGCTGCGTGTGGCATGGAAAGGACCGCCGACCTCATCCGCCAATCCATAGTGAAGGTGGGTGTAGAGATCGAGGTGGGCAATTGATCTAACGCTGTACGAACAGATCTGAAGATTCCGGAGGTGGTTGCGTTGCTGTGATGGGCGCAGCCGCTTAGTTTTTCAAGACAGGAGATGAGAAGCAATGGATGTCTACAGTCCGGATGTTCGCTCGCCCTATATCATCGACATCTTCGAGGTGAATGGTAGGAGGCAGCGATGTGTGCGCGCCCTCGCCCGGTAATACGGTTATCCTTCAATAAGAACTCGCCGCTCACCGATGGTCGCCTTCCCATACACCGGCAGCAGAAGGATGGCGAGATCCTGGTGGAGCTCGATCCAGTCTCGATGTCGGCGCTCCTCACCAGCGTGGGCAGGCCATGCACCGTCGAACAGGCTGCCGAAGAGATACCTGGGATGGCTCGTTCCAGTGAACAGGCTCCGAAGAGCGATACGGGACCTGCCGGGGAGGGTGCATGAGGACGGTCAAGCTAGTAGCCTCCGGCTACACCTGGAGCTGCGCAGAGTGCGGCAGTGAGAACTACACCGGCGAGGCCCCCAGGCAGGTCGTGTGTGATCGTTGTCAGGCTCAGTTCGCCGTTGCAGATCTGGCTCATCGGATGGCTGACTTACAGGAGAAGCAGATGAATCTGTTCGATCTGGAGGGGGAGGAGTCGAGGAGGGTGGCTCTGTCAGATGAATCGACCTTCTGACCCCAAATTGCGCCGAAGATCGCCAATCCATCCGTTCGTTGTTGTCCCTCTCGGCGGGTACAGCTGTGGTTCGAGACGAGGTTGAATACGGGAATGTGTGGTGGTCGATTGCGTGACTGGGTCCGGCACGTGTTTAAAGGATGGTTGTGGAGAAGACTCCCTGTCAAGGCGAGGTATAGCCAATGCCAGGGAGGGCACATCAGTGCAGTCCGAGCCCTATGAATCTCACCAGCAAGGTCATGTCCCCATTCCGGCATCTCTAAAAAAAAGTAAGTGTGATAACAGGCTCATAGCAACGCACTTCGAGCCTTAGAAGTGGAGCGTCCTATGGTCTGGTGATGTAGGAAGCTCGATATTCGACAAAAGGAACCGCGCTAACCGGCGACAGATAGGCCATCGCCTGTCTGCCGTCTTTCGATTTCTTGGGAAATCGTGTCCAGTATCGGTCCACAACCGCAACAACTTAAGGAGCATAGGACAATGAATAAGAAACATGTGATCGAGATGCTGGAGAAGCATCTGAAGTCCAATGACTGGATGATCCTGGCGGTGGGCAATTCGAGCTACCCTGCGGACCACGACCATTTCCAGATCGGTCAGACCCTCCATAACAATCAGGATGCAGTGGTTGAACTAGTTGGATATGGCTATTTCCCGGAAGGTACCATCTTCGCCGTCAGGCCTCGACCACGGCGGAAAGGTGATGTTAATGCGACCCTTCTCTTTACAGAAGTGATTGGTTGCGACATCGTGCACAATGAGCTCAGCGAGATCTTTGATCGGGTGAACTGGAGTCGTGTTTGTAATCTCATCTCGGTGCGCACACGCCGGCAGAAAAGGATGGCTGAAAACCGGGCGTTCGAGCTGGAGATGCAGAAGGAGCTGCGCCTAGAGATCCAAATCTTCGCATCCGATCCGAGTTGATAGATCAACTTCCATCTCCCGATGCGACAGGATTCCGAAGCATGATCCTTGCCCTGTCTAGGAAGCTCCTCGCGAAAGGGGTGAAGAGAGGCAAAATCATAAGCAGCAAGGGAGGAATGACATATAACGAACGAATAACGTTGATCGAAATCAGGAGAACCTAGAATAAGTGAACGGTTAGATTCGAGACCAGATGCCGCGCACACGTAGTCATGGATGGAGGCGATGGATGCGGAATTGGCTGACAGCTCTCCTGGTGAGCGTAGTGGCACTTGTGTCGCCCTTGTCTGAAGGAAAGACACATGTTGCTGCTGTCCCTTCTCTCGACTACTCCGACATCCACTGGTTGATAAACACCCCATGCCAGGGCTGGCAGCTCGTCGAAACGGGAGTTAGCCAGGCGTACGTGTTTTGTAGCGGCGTCTTTGCCAGCGACCAGGCCACTATCAACATCCCCACACCCTACATCAACTACCGCGTGCCGCATCTGGCCTTCGTCGACATCCCGCTCGTGGTCCAGGTCGGTTGGACTCCCGGAACTTTCGGTTGGGTGGACAGCGATCCCAGGACCATCGAGTGGTCCGCCAACAGGATCGAAGGCTACCGCATCGAGCTGGGGCTGTCACCCGATTCAACCACGCCGACAATCACCTGGAGCCTGGCTAGTGATGGGAACCTCGCTGCCTTCTCCCTCGACGCAAGGATTAGGCTATACAGCGAAAACCAGTACTCTGAGGCGTGCGCCTCCTCCTCGCTTGGCAAGCTACCACAGAGCCTCGGTGGTCTGAAGCTCTGCCCCGCTTCTGCGGTGGAGGGACTCCTGCCGGGCGGGCTCCTCACCGGACCCTCAGGAGAACAGTTGAATCGATACACGTGGGATGGCCCCGGCGTATTTCGGGGAGGCTGGTTCGGCGGACTATCTCAGTGGGCCTCGGTGACCGGCTCCGGCAGTGTGGACGGGCAGCCGGCCTATCGGACGCAGTTCATGACCGGGTGGGCGCTCTATGCCCGGGTGCAATGGGACTACCACTGGAAGCAGTTCGATGAGACGGTTCAGTACTGCGGGTGGGAGTACTATGGCAAACCTGGATGGTACTGGGATTGGTTACAGTGGCCTCCCATCTGCATCGATGTGTTCGAGACCTACTGGGAGAAGTTCTGTCCCCCGAACAATCCTGAGGCAGGATGCCCCCTCATCACCTATGGGATCACCTCCGACTGGTGGCGGTACATGGGAAGCCTGGAGGCGCGCACGATTTACGTGCCCGATCGAGGCTATCAGCCTCACCTAGATCTGGTGGTCTTGCAGTCTCAGTCACTTCTGACGGGCCCATAGTTGTTGGTCGGTTTCGGCTCAGGTGAAGAGGCAACCAGGTCCCTGGATATCCGGGGGCTGGTTCCGTTAACCGAAGGCCTTGACCCAGAGGGCGAGAGCGTGGAATAACCCAATGACCATAACAGATGGCTAACGGTTGGTTCACATCGACCTAACACATGGCTGAGAAGTCAGGTGCTAGTGTGGGATAGAGAACAGGGACCGGAGGAAAGTCAACATGAATATCAGCGACATTCTCATCGGTGGAGGGATCGTCCTGCTGTTCACGAGTTTCGTGCTGTATACCGTACGGACCATTGCATATGTGCTGAGCGATCGACCGATCATCGAAGAGCGTCTGCGTAGATATGCCGGTGTAAGAGACGCTTAGTTAAAGGCAGCGATGGTGCTTTTTGAAGAGGGATGAGTTCGCTGAGCGTCGCTTAGGAAACCGCTTCTACAGTAAGTCATGTACGAGAGATCGATTACTGCATCCTGTAGAAAAGGAGGTGGGCGCATGGAGCCAACTATCCGTGTAGGAGACAGAGTCCGGATCCGGGAGGGCGCTCGGGATGATTTCCTCTCAAGTGGCGAAGAAGGACCGCATATCGAGGCGGTCCGTCAGAACCGGATCGGCGTGGTTTGCGCCCAGGTGGGTGAGAGAGGCCGTCACTTGGTCATCGCGTACGAAGTGGACTTTGGTGACGTGGTGATGACGATCCCGGAGGAGGATCTGGAGAAAGTGCAGGAGGCAGTGGAGTAGGGATAGTACTGGTCATTCTCTAACCGACCATTGTGGCGGTCACATACAAAGCGGTAGCCGGGGCTACGACGGTTATCGATCCACGGCCGCTGTCCTATCCACTCCGTGGTTTCGACGCTTCCCATTGGCTGATGAGATAGTTGAGTAATTGAGTAGATATCGCTGACCTGACAATCAGCAATTGCATCGTAAAGGAAAGCCGTCGTCGGCGGAATTATCGTTTCGCTGGCGGCGGTTTTCTCATTTCCCCACATATAGTTTGAAATCAGAGAAACAGATATGACCTTACAACGTTCGTTCTTGGACGAAGTGTGCGGTTCATCCGCTGAGACACAGCGAAGGGAGTTGACTCATGAGAGCAGGGGTTATCTTCTCCAGGCAATACCAATGCGAGAGAGGCCCGCGTATCGGGTGAGCTACCAGGCGAGGGACTGTAGCGTGCTCGAGCTTATGGCCGCCCTCGTGGGAGGGAAGGATCAGCTGGAGGTAGCTAGTGCAGTCCTCAGACGCTTTGGATCGCTACGGGGTCTTTCCCGCGCAAACATCCACGAGCTGACCTCGATCTACGGCATCGGGCTTGCCAGGGCTGCTTGCATCAAGGCGGCGATTGAGATGGGACAGCGAAGTATGGCCACATGGGATGATGATGCTCCGGCCATACAATCTCCAGATGACGCCGCAAACCTTCTGATCCCTCTGATGCAGGATCTCGAGCAGGAGCATCTATTTGTCCTGAACCTGGACACGCGCAATCGCGTGATTGGTGAGCCCATCGAGATCTATCATGGGTCGCTCAATACATCGCTGGTGAGGGTAGCGGAGCTATTCCGCCCGGCGATCCAGGCTAACGCCGCCGCGATCCTGGCTGCTCATAATCACCCGTCGGGAGACCCAACTCCGAGCCCAGAGGATGTGGCTATCACCAGGGCCATTGTCCAGGCGGGTAAGCTACTGGATATCATCTGCCTCGACCATGTGATAATTGGTCGGGGGCGGTTTGTTTCCCTCAAGAGCAAGGGGCTTGGCTTCAATTGAGGGATCTGGTCTGCGCGGGTAAAGAAGACACTTCGATCGGGAGACACTTTCAAAACGGTAATCGCTATCGACTATAGCGAGTAGGCCTCTCTAAACTAACAGTTTGTGCGAGGTATGAAAGGGAGTCTGACTGTATGGCGGGCTCCCTTTCTCTCATTTTAAATAGGAGGTTGAAATGACAGAGAAAATGGAGATCGAAAAGCCTGACAAAGGACCGTGGGTTTCCGATCTCCAATTGGGAATGGAGTTCATCGGCTTCTACGTAACCCGCAATCCGCGTCTCGATCACTTTCGGGATCCCAGCCGGGGAAAATACCTGCGCATGCAGCTCGTAGACCGGACTGGTTTCATCGAAGCCCGGATGTGGGAAGGAGCCGAGGAGATCTTCGAGGGGATCAATGGAGGAGCTCCGGTCAAGGTGGCTGGAGTTGTGGAGAGCTTCCGCGAGGATCTGCAGGTTAATGTCTGGCGAATACGGGCTGCCAAGGATGGGGAGGTCGACATCGCTGATATGATGCGTGCCACGGAACGGGATATCGGAGAGATGTGGGATATTTTGCAAGAGGTGATCAACGATTTCCAGGATCATCATCTGTCCACACTTGTACGCCACTTCTACACCGACTCGGATTGGGTCGCCAGCTTCATGGAGGCTCCCTCGGCTCGCCGTGTTCATCATTCTTACTACAATGGCTTTCTCGAGCACACCTACGAGCTCCTGGTGCTTGCTCAGCCCCTGATGACGCTCTATCCGGAGATCGACAGAGATCTGCTGGTCGCCGGAATCCTGCTGCACGATATCGGTAAGTTGGAGGAGCTCTCTTGGGGCTTCGACACGAACTACACCGACGAGGGACGCCTATTGGGTCACATCATATTGGGCGAGAGGATGATAAGCAGGGTTATCGAGACGATGGATGGGTTTCCAAAGGATCGCGCCCTTGAGATCTTGCACCTCGTGATTTCGCACCATGGCCGGTATGAGTGGGGTTCGCCCCGTCGACCCAAGTCCATCGAGGCCGTCGCTCTCCACTACCTGGATAACCTGGACGCTCAGGTCAACCGCTTCAAGCTGCTTACAGAGAACGCCCGAGCTAACGGTGAATCCTGGACCTCCTACGACCGCATGCTGCGCCGCTCGCTCTATGCGGGGAATGGATTGGATCTTACGGTCGAGGAGAAAGGGCTCGCGGAGTAGAGGGACGATTTACCGACGACGGACCTTAGTCATCTTTGACTCTCTGGCTCCAACAAAAGCGTGCGTTGCTCGAGCATCGAGGGCTTAAACCCATATCACGCTGTACAATCGTGTGCTGGGGGATAGCTTATCGAAGGTAGCTGTCCCCCAGCCTTCTACCATGATTATCAACTGACCGTGACTCGAGGGGTGTGGGAATCTTTTTTCATTTAACGAGATGGGCCTGAGCACGATCAATGCCCGAATTCCCTCAAAGATGATTTGGTCACACGCCGCGACAACGCCTCGCAATTGGAGCGAGGCGTTGCCTTACCGAGAGATGTACCTCCACTGCTCGGCATTGGGGCAATATCATGGTTGATAAGTTAACCTATGACATTGAGAACATCAGCCCTTCTCTTGGCTTATTCCGACTGCCCATTTCTCCTTGACGTGATGGGACATTAAATCTACAATCGAGCATAAGGTGGGATTAAGCTCTCAGAGCATGATCCTGTCTAGGCCCTGGGTGTGCCCCCCTCATATCCAGGGCTTATTTATATTGAGCCACCGACTTCAGCCGTAATCGGAAGCTGGTTTGGATTTCACTTTAATCTAGTGACCGATGTAAATTGAACATTCATTCACCCAGTGTTTTGATATTAGTGTGCTTCCTCACATCCGGGGCTTTCTTTGATCAACGGACCCGATCTTCAACTATTATCAAGAGCTGATTTGCAGGTTACAGAGAGATATATGTAATGATTATCGACAGCGAATCCAACTTGGCCGATAGACTACATTCCCCTTGATCCATAAGCACATCTAATGCACCATGACTATCAGTAGATTGCAATAGCGAGAAATAAATTGTAAATTAGTATTGCATTGTGTCTAAGGGGGATCATTCTGGATTCAATTGGGTTTGTGAGGTGAAGCATGGCGGAAGAGCATCACATGGTCATGACTGTTGAGGAGGTAGCTGAGTATTTACGTATCCCTCGATCATCGGTCTATAAACTGGCTCAGGAGGGTAGAATACCATGTCAGAAGGCGGGAAGGCGTTGGAGATTTCATCGTCAGGCGATCGATCGGTGGCTAGGAAATGGAGAAGTACAAAACTTCCCTAGGCAGAATGAGTGAATTAATAGATTTCTCTTTTGCTCAATTGATAGACATTGGAAATGATAAAGATTGGTCCATTATGATCCATTTTCTTCACCTCGCGGATTTGCACCTTGGTGCGAAAACCTCGTATCTCGGCAGCAGAGCTACTGAGCGAGGCCGAGATTTCTTGGAGGCGTTCAAGCGAGCTGTTGACTTTGCCATCAGGGAGGAGATCGACTTTCTCGTTATTGCAGGCGACTTCTTCGATACTCCAAACCCCTCTGATGAAACCCTACGATTCGCCATAGCTGAGCTGAAGAAGCTGTATCAAGCAAACATTCCGGTGATTCTCACTCCTGGCAATCACGACGCAATCGGCATGCCCGGATCCGTCTATACAGATCCCAATTCAGAGATACGAAGGCTGGTAAATTTTGTCGATACCCCGAACCCCCGTCATGTTGCCACAGAAATCATCCATGGTGAATTGGTGCACTTCTATAGCATGGCCTGGGACTTTCAGCGTTCTAAGCCTCCTTTCGATGATTTCCATGCCCTTGATGAGCCCGGATATCACATAGCTGTGCTCCACGGCACCTTGGAAGAAGGTCGTTTTACCGATGTCCATTCGAGGGAGGTTCCTCTCAAGCTATCCAATCTAAGTGAGACATGTATGGATTACATCGCTCTGGGACATATTCATGCGCCGCAGGAGCATGCAGCTGGTCCAATACCGGTGGTTTATCCGGGTACGCTAGAAGGTAAGCGATTCACGCCTGGGGAAGAGGGCACACGGAGTCTAGTCGTAGTTACTCTAGATGGAAAAGCTCGCCCTCAGATTGAGCGCATTCCCTGGAATCAACGCATCTTACTGAGTGCGGAAATCAACTTGAGTGAGGAGGCGGTTGAATCGGACGATGATGTGGTAGCAATAATTTGTGATAGCTACGGGGATCCTAACAAATTGCTACGCATCAAATTTACTGGAACACCGCCATTTTTCCTGGATGTGGATAAGCTATATGAAAGACTCAGCGGAGACCTCTATTGGATCGATATTCGCGATGATACGGATGTCTTTGACAGCCGACTGATTGATGAATGGGGTCAGGAAGAGACAATTCGAGGCCTACTAGTGCGGAAGCTGAGGGATCGAATGGTGAGTATCGAAGGTGAGGAAGCCAGGCAAAAGGTCGAACTCGCAATGAAGCTGGCGATCCAAGCGCTGCAGAAATCTGTGGAGAGGTGATCGGTGTTTATCAAGGAGGTAAATGTCATTGGGTTGGGACCATTGAAAGATTTAACGGTGGGATTTGATGCTCCTGGGCTAAACCTGATCCTCGGCCCTAACGAATGTGGCAAATCTACATTGTGTCGTGCGATCGAGGCCATTCTGTATGGATTTGAGAGTAAGATAGACGTAGAGGCTCAGCGCTCATGGGCCGGCGGAGATCGCATGACCGGAAGCTTGCTCCTGGAAGTGAATGGGGATTCATATTCTGTCGAAAGAGATTTTGAAACTGATCATACGAGAGTTGTGCGGTTTTCAAATGGGGAAGAGGATGTCTTATTTGATGGTGATGCGAATCCACGCGGCAGGACAGAAGAGCCGCGACGCTATGCCGAACTACTGACACACGAATTGGGATTGCCGAGCAGAAGTATTTTCCAGAGCAGCGGTTATGTTGAACAACTGCAGCTTGAGCTCGAGATCGACGATGAACTAAGGCGACAAATTTCCGGGGCGGGGCAAGCAGATTATAAGAAAGCAGAAGAGATCTTGCGTGAGCAGTACTACTCATTGACACGGGTTGCCCTGCCAGGCGAGCGGGCTCGCCAAAGCGATCGCAGAATCGAGGAACTTGAATCGGAAATTGAAGTCCTAAATTCAGATTTGAACGATGCACGTGAGTACACAGAGCGAATGGCGGACCTTACAGATGAAAGGGAAAAGCTTCAAGCAGAGCAGCGTTTAAACATGGCTCAGGCAAGTGAGCTCGATAACGAGGTCGAGGCTCTGAAAGAATACCTGGCTCTGCTAAAACGAGGGGATGAGGTTTACAAACGTGATCAAGCGGAAAAGAAACACAGGTCGCAAATTGAGAAACTGCAAAAAGAAATCAAGTTGATTGATAAAGAATTGGGAAACCAGCGGTTCTTGGTCTTTCGGGTTCAGAAAAGAGAGACAACAGATAAGCTTCGTCAATATCTACATTCCGACGCAGAGAGGACGATCGCCAAAATCGAGGGATTGCGTCAGCAGGAAAAGGCGTTACATAGAGAGATCGAAGAGGATCGTTTCACACCATTGCGACAGGCCCCAGATAACTCCAGGGAACTCTTGATGGCTCTCAAGCGGCAGCGAAGCGCGGTTTCAAATCTCGAAAAGAAGCTAGCCATCTCCGGCAGGGAAATAAAAAGGCCATCTCGACTAAGCTTGTGGGCGATTCCGTTGGGGATGCTCCTTCTTGGAGCCATTATCGGCGCCGGAATTGGGCTGTTGCTTAGAGAGACCCTCAGTTCACAAATCAATCCCTCAATCACCCCGGTATTTGGATCGTTAATTTGCGGCTCGGCATCGTTGTTTATTGGGCTGCTGTTCGTTGCATTCCTTAGCGCACGCGCGAATAAGAGATCGGTGGATCAAGTTGCCGATGAAGCCCGTCTCGAGGACATTCGAAAAGCGCTTCATGAGACTGAGGAGAAGCTGCAACCGGTCTTGTTTGCGGCTAGGGGCGAGATAGCGGTCAACGTTCTTCTGGAACGATGGGAGGCCTTGAAGGAGAAGAGAGAGGCGCTCGATAAACTGCTTGCTGAAAGGCAGGTTCATGAGACGCGCGATGTATTGAAGCTCCGCAAAGATCCTGAGCTAATGAAGATACTCGGCACGGCAAGCGCTGAAGTTCTGCGCGAGCGCCTCGGCCATTTTGATGAATTGCAAGGCAGGAGAAAGGCAAGTCTGGAAACCCTGAGTGGATTGGATCATGGAGAGACTATCGCTGAGGAATCTGAAAATCCTGAAAGGGAGCTGCAAGAGATTCTAGCACGGATTGGCAGCATCCAGAGAACTTATCCTTCGTTTGAAGGATATAAGAAAAATACGGATGCAGGCCGCGCCCGGCTGGAGAGGAAACAAAAGGAGCTAGAAAAAGTTCGAACCGCTCAGCAGGGTATTGAGAATGGTTTGCATCAAATTGATATCGATGAAACGGAATTGCGCGTAAGCTTTAAAGCAAGCGTGGTTTTGTTGGAGGAAGAAATCGAGCAGAACGAAAATCAACTCACATTCCTTAAGTCTCGCGGTGAGGCTTTAGGGATTGCGATTGAGGTGTTGCGTGAATCGATTGAAGAATACGAGAGGGGCCATCTCGCGCGGCTTTCTCGCTGTACATCGGACTACTTCAGCAGGTTTACGTCGGGCCGTTATGCGGCGGTGGATATTGAGCACGGACACGATCTTCGTGTAGATCGAGCCGATGAAGATTACTTCTCCATCGATTTGCTTAGTATTGGTGCGCGGGATCAGCTTTTTTTCGCTTTGCGACTCGCCGTTGCGGATCTCTTGGCCTCCGATGTTAAGCTTCCACTTGTGCTCGACGATCCATTTGTCAATTTTGATGATGAACGCTTGATCGCAGTGAAAGGCGTGGTGGTAGAGATTGCCAAAGAGCGCCAAGTGATTCTTTTGGTCCACGATTACCGCTTTAAGGAATGGCCCGGAACGTTTTTCGAGTTTCGCTAGCATGAGAGGCGTTCAGCTTTCGATTTATAGGAGATTGGTTCTTCGTTTTCGGCTTTTGAAAGAATAGGGATGGGAAAGTAATGTACATCCTGATTAGATGTATAAGTGCATCATTAATGCAACACGATCTGAACATCCAGAGATAAATCCCCTGCAGGAAGGCGGGGAGGCGCTGGAGGTTTCATCGCGAGGCAATCGATAGATGGCTGGGGAATAATCCTCAATCTCGTGAGCTCCCAAAATAGCCATGTAATTTGTCCCGTGCTTGAATTTACTGAAGGGTTGCTAAATGGATGTCTTTGCACTTCGTAATAAGCTCATTGATGACTACGCCTCATATGTCACCAGCTTTATAGAAATTAAAGACGAACACATCCTTGAAGTTGTCCGTCGAGAAATCGCCGATGGCTTGATGTGGCCAGACCCGCTCATTCAACTTAACCCAGCCTTCGAGCCAGGAGCTTCAATTGATGAACTTGCCTCGGAAGGATTACTTCACGAAGAGTGCAGCAAGATTTTCAGACTCAAAGATGATCCTAAGAACCATGGTAAATCGTTACGCCTTCATAAGCATCAGGATGAAGCAATAAGGATTGGCCTTGAGGGCTACAACTTTGTTCTGACCACTGGCACTGGATCTGGAAAAAGCCTGGCTTATATCATTCCAATTGTGAATCATGTATTACAACGGGGCAGCGGAAAAGGGACGCAAGCGATTATCGTTTACCCGATGAATGCGCTTGCAAACAGCCAGATCGGTGAGCTGGAGAAGTTTATTAACTATGGATATCCGGACGAAAAGGGGCCGATAACTTTTGAGCGGTATACAGGACAGGAGAACTTCGAAGAGAAAAACCGCATAATGTCTGACCCTCCGGACATTCTCCTCACCAACTATGTCATGTTGGAACTCATCCTCACCCGACCTCAAGAGAGGAGGACGTTAGTAAACGCGGCGAAAGGACTCCGTTTCCTGGTACTCGATGAGCTTCATACCTATCGAGGGAGGCAAGGGGCAGACGTAGCAATGCTTGTGCGGCGTGTTCGTGATGCCCTCTTGTCGGAAGACATGCAGTGTATAGGTACTTCAGCAACGTTGGCTGGTTCTGGAACCTACGAAGAGCAACGAAGAGAGGTCGCGGCTGTTGCTTCACAAATCTTTGGAGAACACGTTAAACCCGAGCATATCATTGGGGAAACCCTAAGGCGTGCTACCCCCGAAAGGGATTTAAACGATCCGGTATTTGTAGACCAGCTTCGAGAGCGCATCCAAGGCATTGATCAGATGGCGCCCACTGACTATGAAACCTTTGTCCGTGATCCACTCTCTATATGGATTGAAAGCATGTTTGGGATTCGTAAGGAGCCAGGAAATGGTCGACTCATACGGGCGGTGCCGCGAAGCATATCAGGTGATAATGGCGCAGCGGGGGAAATGAGCCGGCTCATAGATCTTGAGGAGTCAAAGTGCGGGAAGGCTTTAGAGGAAGGTCTATTGGCTGCCTATCGCTTCCATACCAATTCTGATTTAGGCTTCCCGCCATTTGCTTTTCGTCTTCACCAATTCATTAGGCGTGGCGATACGGTGTACGCATCGCTTGAAGGAGAGGAAAAGCGCCACATTACAGTTTATGGTCAACAATTCGTTCCCGGAGATCGGAAACGGATTCTCCTACCATTAGTCTTTTGCCGAGAATGTGGTCAGGAGTACTATTCTGTGCGCTTGGGAGTTGGTGAAGATGAAAGGAGAGTGCTCTTCCCGCGTGATCTTTCCGACCGTCAGAAAGATGACACAGGAGAGGCTGGTTTTGTTTTCTTCAGCACTTCCGATCCGTGGCCAGACGACTCTGAGGCTGTTCTCGAGCGGTTGCCTGATGATTGGGTCGAGGAACATAGGGGAGCGTTGCGAGTTCGTAGAAACCGGAAGAAGGATTTACCACGCAAGGTAAGATTTGCCACCAGTGGATGGGAATCCGATGAGGGCATCGATACCTGCTTTATCGGAGCACCGTTCCGTTTCTGCTTAAGCTGCGGTGTTGCTTATGATTTTCGTCAGCGGTCCGATTTCATGAAGCTCACGGCATTAGGGACCGGAGGGCGTAGTACCGCGACGACCATATTGAGTCTAGCCGCAATCCGAAGCTTACGTAAAGACGAGTCCCTACCCGAAGAGGCGAGAAAGCTTCTCAGCTTCACCGACAACCGACAGGACGCGG
This sequence comes from Anaerolineales bacterium, assembly GCA_030606845.1. Lineage (GTDB taxonomy): Bacteria > Chloroflexota > Anaerolineae > Anaerolineales > E44-bin32 > E44-bin32. The sequence goes on from JAUWFP010000001.1 coordinate 42,658, forward strand.
CGTTGCAGTCTGGGCACTTTAATGACTTTGTCGAAGTGGCGATCCTTCGTGCAGGTCTCTACCATTCAGCCGTAGCTGCAGGCAAAGATGGCATAAGCCACGACGAGTTAACCCAAAAAGTCTTCGACGCCTTGCAGTTACCACTTGAGATCTACGCTGTAGATCCAGTAGTACGATTTCAGGCTAAGGCTGAAACGGAACAAGCTTTTCGGGATGTACTTGGGTATCGTTTATACCGGGACCTGAGGCGAGGTTGGCGTATCATCTCTCCTAATCTTGAGCAATGTGGATTGCTTGAGATCCATTACAAGTCCCTTGAGGATGTCTGCCAGGCTGAAGATGTTTGGGAAGGTAAACATCCTGCTTTAGTCTCCGCTAGCGTAGATATCCGTATCAAGGTCGCAAAAACTTTATTGGACTTCATGCGAAGAGAGTTGGCGATTAAGGTTGATTATCTGGATCGGACCTATCAAGAACGGATTCAACAGCGCAGCAGCCAGCGTTTGATCGCACCCTGGGCTATCGATGAGAACGAGAAGTTGGAATTCGCTGCCGAACTCTATCCAAGACCGAGAGGGCAGTGGGATTCCCGTGAGAATGTTTTTCTTTCAGCTCGTGGTGGATTTGGGCAATACCTTCGAAGATCGCCAACCTTTCCAGAGTATGGCGATAAATTAAAACTCGAAGATACTCGATTGATCATTGAGGATTTGCTTGAAGGACTCAAGGTCGCCGGTCTTGTTGAGGTTGTCAGAGAACCTAAGAATAAGGACGACGTTCCGGGATATCAGCTTCCGGCATCAGCTTTAACGTGGAGGGCAGGGGATGGCATAAGAGCTTTCCATGATCCTATAAGGATACCCGCTCAGCCCGAAGAAGGTGGTCAGACGAACCGTTTCTTCGTGGAGTTCTATAAAAATGTCGCTGGTAGCCTGCAAGGTATTGAAGCCAGAGAGCACACTGCGCAAGTTGATTATGATGACCGTCAAGATCGCGAAGAAAGATTTCGTGATGCAAGACTTCCAATTCTTTTCTGTTCACCAACCATGGAGCTTGGCGTCGATATCTCAGAGCTCAATGTGGTCAACATGCGGAACATTCCGCCGACTCCATCCAACTATGCGCAACGAAGTGGTCGCGCAGGACGTAGCGGTCAACCGGCGCTCGTCTATTCCTATTGTGCGGTCGGCAATTCGCATGATCAGTACTTCTTCAAACGACCAAACCTCATGGTGGCCGGAGCGGTTACGCCGCCCCGCCTGGATCTTGCCAATGAAGACCTGGTTCGCGCGCACATTCAAGCGATCTGGCTCGCGGAAACGAATGTCTCTCTTGGTTCTTCGCTAAAAGACGTCCTTGACCTTGAAAGCGAAGATCCTTCCCTTGAACTCCTGGATTTCGTGAGAGGTAGCATCGAAAGCGATAGGCCGCGGCAGCGTGCCAAAGAAAGAGCGAAAAAGCTTCTGGGATCGATCGAGAATGAGCTACAAGCGTCCGATTGGCACAGCGATCACTGGCTGGATGAGGTCTTTGATCAGATCATTCTCAGATTTGACCAGGCTTGTGATCGGTGGCGAGGGTTGTACCGTTCAGCACTTCAGCAGAGCAACCTTCAAACCCGGGTTGTTCAGGATGCGTCGCGGAGCCAGAGAGATAAGAATCAAGCCAAGCGCCTCCGTCGAGAAGCCGAGAGCCAGCTTGATCTCCTAACGGATGCGAAGAGCGTGGTTCAATCCGATTTCTACAGTTACCGTTATTTCGCCAGTGAGGGGTTTCTCCCAGGATATAGCTTTCCGAGGCTGCCATTATCCGCCTATATTCCAGGTCGCCGTCGCAAGAAGTCGGATGGCGAATATATCAACCGACCTCGTTTCCTGGCGATCTCGGAGTTCGGCCCGCGGTCAATTGTCTACCACGAAGGCTCTCGCTACATTATCAATAAAGTGATTCTGCCTGTAGAGGCCGAGGAGGAGCAACCCGCCACAGGGATGGCAAAGCAATGTCCGCTTTGCAGCTACTTGCATCCAATCGCTGAGGGGGATGGTCCAGATCTTTGTGAACACTGCCGGGCGCCTCTGGATCAACCAATGCGGAATCTGTTCCGTTTGCAAAACGTCTCCACAAAGCGTCGCGATCGGATTAGTTCCGACGAAGAGGAGCGTCTGCGGCAAGGGTATGAAATCTGTACAGGTATCCGTTTCAGCGAGCAGGATGGTCGGCCCAAATTTAGATCAGCGGCGGTTGAACGAGATGGCGAAGTGTTGTTGAGGTTCAAGTATGGCAGTGCGGCAACGTTGTGGCGTATCAACCTTGGATGGAGGCGTCGAGCGAATCCGAATCTATTCGGTTTCGTGCTTGATCTTGAACGAGGTTATTGGGCGCGGAGTGAACAACAAGCCGAAGAAGATCCTGAGGATCCGATGAGCGTTCGCACAAAGCGCGTGATCCCCTACGTCGAAGACCGACGCAATTGCTTAATCCTTGAACCGACCGAGACCTTGGATGGAGCTGTCATGGCATCCCTCCAGGCGGCGTTGAAAAACGCGATCCAGGTTGAGTATCAGCTCGAAGATAATGAGCTGGCAGCGGAACCACTCCCCAGCCGCGACAAGCGCAAAATGATCCTGTTTTACGAAGCAGCAGAGGGTGGCGCTGGCGTTCTGAGACGACTCGTGGATGACAATGATGCGTTTTCAAAGGTTGCCAAACAGGCATTGTCGCTTTGTCACTTCGATCCTGAGACCGGTGAAGATCTTCGCCGGGCGCCACGGTCGCGAGAAGACTGCGAGGCGGCCTGCTACGACTGCATGATGAGCTACACCAATCAAATGGATCACCAGCTCCTAGACCGGCAAGAAATCAAAGATATCCTTTTGAAGTTTGCTGGATCAAAGGTGAAGAGCGCTCCGGCTCCGACTTCGAGGGCCGAGCATCTGGCTCGACTGATGAATCTTGCCGGATCGGAGCTCGAGAAAAACTGGCTTCAATTTCTCGAGGAGCATAATTACCGTTTGCCATCACATGCCCAGAGGTTCGTTGATAAATGCAAAACCAGACCTGACTTCTTCTATAAGGACTATCTCACTGCGATTTATATTGACGGTCCCCATCACGACTATCCTGACCGAGCGGAACGAGATAAGGAAAGACAAGAGTGCATGGAAGACTTGGGATTTACCGTGATCCGCTTCAGCCATACAGATGACTGGGAGCCCATTGTGGGAAGATATCCGAATATTTTTGGATAGTGAGTGAAGAAAGGAAGGATTAGAATGAGTAAGATGGTGAGCAAAGATCATGAGGAAGGAAAGCCACGCTGGTCCTATCCACGTCACAAAGAGTTCAGGAAAGAGTTAGAGGCCGCCGCTTCAAGCTGGTTTTCTGATAATAAGAAACCAATAGGAAATAAAGCCCCTTATATCCTTGCCTCTCACAAAGACTGGCCAGAAAACATAATCCTGCCTTGTGTTGCAGAGTATGTGCTTTCTGAGCAAGACTCACGGTCGGAAAGAGGTGAGGGGTTTCCGCTCCATAGGTGGATCCATCACGGTCTCAGCAGCCAGGCCATGCTATTCAATCTTGTGGGTCCACTCATTATCTCTAATGATCTTGAGCCACTGCGTGAAACTCTCAAAGCCTTTTATATTCCTTGGCCTAAAGGGAATACAGTGGGCCGGTTCGAAATTGAGGATCGGGAGGTATTCCATGAGTGGCAAGGTCAACCAACATCGATTGATCTCGCAATTGAGGACGGCCCTGACAGCCACACAATCTTTGTAGAAGCAAAGTTAGTCGAGCAAGAATTTGGAGGGTGCTCTGTCTTTTCTAACGGTGATTGTGATGGTCAGAACCCGGCCTCTGACCATTCACTTTGTTATCTACACCACATTGGCCGTTCTTATTGGGAGCGACTTGATGAATTCGGCTTCCTGTTTGGGCCGATGAAAGACAGCCCGGTCTGTCTATTGTCGCAGTACTATCAATTCTTTCGGGAGATCCTGTTTACATTTGTCAAGTACGGCTATTTCATTCTGCTGGTTGATAGGCGTAACCCCACTTTCTCAAGAGAGGGAGACCATGGAACCCGTGGACTCTTCCCCTTTTTGATCAGTTTTGTGCCTGAAGAGCACAGGAATCGAATATGGCTTGTCACTGTGCAAGACCTTTTGAAGTCGATCCAGGATTCAGGGAGACACAACGATTGGGTTAGTGAGTTCAGGAGCAAATATGGGATTTATGTGGTCTAAATGCATTCAAGGGTTGATGAGAACAAGTCCGGCCTGCTTATCGTTTCAGATGTTTGAAGGATTAGGCGAATGACTTTTTCTGTGGGTTCTCTTGTCAAAGCCAGAGGCAGGGAATGGGTTGTCTTACCCGAGTCAGAAAAGGATTTCCTCGTGCTGCGCCCGCTAGGTGGGACGGAGGACGAGATCGCCGGCATCCACACCGACCTGGAGGCTGTCGAAACCGCTCATTTCGATCTACCGGATCCGTCGCTCGTAGGAGACTACCGCTCCGCGCGCCTGCTACGTGATGCGGTCCGTCTTGGATTTCGCTCCAGCGCCGGTCCCTTTCGTTCATTCGGGAGGCTCGGATGCGAGCCCCGGCCCTACCAATTGGTGCCGTTGCTTGTGGCTTTAAAGCTGGATCCGATTCGCATCCTGATTGCGGACGATGTCGGTATCGGAAAAACGATCGAAGCTTGTCTCATTGCTCGAGAATTGCTCGATCGAGGTGAAGTTGCCCGCTTGGCTGTGCTCTGCCCTCCGGCTCTAGCGGAACAGTGGCAGTCGGAGCTCAGGGAGAAGTTCCATATCGAGGCGGAACTTGTGCTTTCCAGCACGGCTGCTCGCCTAGAGAGAGGGCTGAGTCTCGGACAATCCCTCTTTGATGTCTATCCATTTGTTGTAGTTTCTACTGATTACATTAAATCTGACGTTCGGCGTGACGAATTCCTGCGGACTTGCCCTGAATTGGTGATCGTCGATGAAGCGCATACATGTGCCTTTGGACACAAAGGTCGGGGGGGTCGGCAGCAGCGCCACGAACTGGTCTCCGGTCTTGCGACAGATGAGGATCGCCACCTTATCCTCGTCACAGCCACACCTCACAGCGGGAAGGAAGAAGCGTTCCGTTCTCTGTTGACATTCCTAACCCCAGATTTTGCTGATCTCCCTGATGAACTGAGCGGCCCGGATAACGTACAACACCGTCGGCATCTAGCGCAGCACTTCGTTCAGCGTAGAAGGGCTGACATTCGCCATTACCTTGATGCGGATACGAAATTCCCAAAACGACAGGACGCAGAGGATACCTACAATCTCTCTGATGAGTACAAGCACCTCTTCAACCGGGTTCTTCACTACGCCCGGGAGACGGTCCTGGATCCGAGCGGTGAGCATTACCGCCAACGGGTACGCTGGTGGTCGGCATTGGCTCTGCTTCGTTCGCTTGCTTCCAGCCCAGCTGCGGCAGCGGCGACCCTGCGTACACGAGCTTCCACAACAGACGCGGAGACCACAAAGGACGTGGACGAAATCGGTCGAAGAGCTGTACTGGATTTGTTGGAGGACGAGGCGGCGGAGGGAACGGACGTTGTACCAGGAGGGGACATCGGCGAACTGGCGATGGACGAGAATGCAAATCGGCGTCGCCTGCTCGATATGGCTCGTGAGGCGGAATCTCTTATTGGTGATCAGGATACGAAGCTCATTAAAGCAATAGACATTGTCAAGAAGTTTCTCAAGGATGGATACCATCCCATCGTGTTCTGTCGTTTCATTCCTACTGCGGAATATGTGGCGGAAGAATTTCGCAAACGGCTTCCCGGGGGTATTGAAGTTGCTGCTATTACGGGCACTTTGCCACCCTCTGAACGAATGGCACGCGTGGAGCAATTGGGAAATGCAAAGAAGCGGATACTTGTCTGCACGGATTGTCTGAGTGAGGGTATCAATCTTCAGGACTATTTTGATGCCGTCATGCATTACGATCTCTCCTGGAACCCGACCCGCCATGAGCAGCGTGAGGGACGTGTGGACCGCTTCGGGCAACCAAAAGATCTCGTACGAGTTATGACTTACTACGGTGTGGATAACCAAATCGATGGCATTGTGCTGGATGTATTACTCCGCAAGCATCGCACAATTCGGAATTCCCTAGGGATCTCCGTACCGGTTCCGGTCGACGCAGAGCAGGTAATTGAGGCGATCTTCGAAGGGCTTCTTCTGCGCGAGACCGCGGATGCCACAGCAAAATACCTCCCAGGTTTTGAAGAGTACATCAAACCGAAGAAGGACGAACTATATCGTGAGTGGGAGGCGGCGGAAGCACGCGAGAAACGCTCTAGAACCATGTTCGCCCAAGAGACGATTATGCCCGAAGAGGTAGCAAATGAGCTGCACGCGGCCCAGGATGCCATCGGTCTTGGCGTGGATGTCAGTCGATTTTTCAATGACGCCCTCCGTGCACATAAGGGGGTCGTCCAATCGAAGAATGGTGCCTGGAGTTATCAAATCCAGGAAGTGCCGCAGGCGTTGCGAGAAATGATGGGAGCGGAAGAGGCGTTCGATGCAAAGTTTCAACTTCCTGTCCAAACAGGACAGATCCACCTCATGCGTACGCACCCGATGGTTGAAGGTCTTGCGAGCTACTTGATGGACACAGCTCTGGATCCTCTCCTAGAGAGTGCTGCGAGACGATGTGGTGTCATACGAACGAACATCGTAAATCGGAGGACGACTTTGCTGCTTGTGCGATTCCGGTATCACATCCGCACCGACGGTGGAAGTGACGATCATGCGCTTCTAGCTGAAGACATCCAAGCTTACGCTTTTGCGGGAAGCCCTGAAAAAGCGGAATGGTTAGGTACGACAGACGCCGAAGAGCTGATGATGTCCGAGCCGGAGGCCAATATCGCTCGCGAGCAAGCAAGTGGATTTATACACAAGGTCATTGATGGATACGCAGAGTTGGCTCCACAATTGGAGGCTTTCGCTCAGGAGCGGGGGGCCTTGCTCCTGGATGCGCACATGCGTGTACGGCAGGCAGCTCGGATGAGGGGACGGCGACCTCGAGTGGAGCCACACTTGCCCCCGGATGTCTTAGGGATTTACGTTTTCCTTCCTGCAGCCAAGTCATCTGATTAGAGGTTGGTGCAATGCAAACGCGTAAACGAGCTGAATTCACAACGATACGAACAGAAGGGGCGATCCTGCCCCCAGATCTCCTGGAACGGGTACGGGAAGGGGAGAGCGACCTTGAAGGGATGCGCCCTGATGATTACCGCCTTGAAGCAAACGAGAAGCTGAACGAACGAATCAGCCGATCGTGGAGCCGACTAGTAGGAGCCTGGGCATCGTTTCAGTCGCATATTACAGATATCCCAGATAATGAACCAGGGACGACGGAGACACGCGAGCGTTGGCTGCTTCCACTCTTCCGTGAGCTGGACTTCGGTCGGCTGAGGACGGCGAAGGCTTATAAGCTAAATGGGAAGAGTTATCCCATCTCGCATGGATATGAGAAGGTGCCCATTCATCTCGTTGGAGCACGGGTAGCGCTGGACAGACGAAGGGCTGGGGTGGCAGGTGCAGCTCGCGCCAGCCCGCACAGCCTGGTGCAGGAACTACTCAACCGCTCGGATGACCACCTGTGGGCATTTCTATCGAACGGTTTACGGCTCCGTATCCTGCGGGACAATGCTAGCCTAACGCGTCAGGCGTATGTAGAGTTCGATCTGGAGGCGATGATGGAGGGTGAGGTCTATGCTGACTTCGCTCTTTTGTGGCTCTTGTGTCATCAGTCGCGGGTGGAGGGGGAGATCCCAGAGGAGTTCTGGCTGGAGCGCTGGTCACTAATGGCGCAAGAGCAGGGGACTCGAGCACTGGAGCAATTGCGCGAAGGCGTGGAGGAGGCGATCCGCATCTTTGGCGAAGGATTCCTTGCACATCCTGGGAACTATACTCTTAAGGAACGACTGAGGGAAGGGGATCTAGATCCGCAGGAATATTATCGTCAGCTGTTGCGGATGGTCTACCGTCTGATCTTCCTATTTGTGGCAGAGGATCGCGGGTTGCTATTTAACCCCGCTTCAAAAACGGCAGCACGAGAACGCTATCGAGAACACTATTCGACAGCCAGATTGCGACGCCTGGCAGAACGGCGGCGGGGGACGCGACATCCAGACCTCTATCGGGGTCTTTGGGTGGTGATGGAGAAACTCGGTTCAGATGCTGGTTGTCCGGAGTTGGGGTTGCCAGGATTGGGTGGGTTTCTTTGGTCTGAACAAGCTGTCGCAGATCTGGCGGAGTGCCAACTGGCTAATCATGATCTCTTGTATGTTGTTCGCAGCCTGGCGTTCACAGAAGAGGGACGGGTACGGCGAGCGGTGGACTACAAGAACCTGGGTCCGGAGGAGCTGGGCAGTGTGTACGAATCACTACTGGAGCTGCAGCCCGAGATGAACGTGGATGCACCAACCTTTGATTTGAAGGTGGTGGGCGGCAGCGAACGCAAGACGACGGGTAGCTATTACACACCTACGAGCTTAATCCAGTGCTTATTAGACAGCGCCCTAGATCCCGTGATCGAGGAAGCCTTGAAAGAAGACGATCCAGAAGAAGCCTTACTGAACCTAAAGATCTGCGATCCGGCAACGGGAAGTGGACATTTCCTGGTGTCGGCGGCGCATCGCGTGGCGCGGAGCCTGGCTGCGGTGCGCACCGGGGATGCGGAGCCCTCGCCGGAAGCGCAGCGGACGGCGCTGAGGGAGGTGATAGGGCGCTGCCTCTACGGAGTAGACATCAACCCGGATGCGGTGGAGCTGTGCAAGGTGAACCTGTGGCTAGAGGCCATCGACCCTGGCAAGCCGCTGACGTTCCTCGATGATCAGATTCTATGCGGGAATAGCTTGTTGGGCACGACGCCGGCGCTGATGGAGAAGGGCATCCCGGATGAGGCCTTCAAGCCGATTGAGGGCGATGACAAGAAATTCGCTTCTTCACTGAAGAAGCAGAACAAGCGAGAACGACCCAAGGAAGATCTTCTTGAGCAAGGCATTGAAAGCGCGCAATCAAGTATGTTCGCCGAATTTGAGCGCGAAGAGCGTTTTAACTATGCTCTGCTGCAGAAAGTGGCGATCGGCATTGCAGAGACGGATGACAGCAGTGTGAGCGTTGTGAGGGAGAAGGGGGAGAAGTATCGAGCGTTGCTTGAATCCGAAGCCTACCAACATTCCAAGCTAATTGCGGATGCTTGGTGTTCTGCGTTTGTGTGGCACAAGACGACCGATGCACCGGAACCGATCACGGAGGCGAGCTATCGCAAGCTGGCGAGTAATCCCAAATCAATATCGGTAAGGACAAAGAATGAGATCGAACGCCTCTCAGAACAATATCAGTTCTTCCACTGGCATCTGGCATTTGCGGGGGTCGTCTGGCTGGCGGCGGGTGGGTATGCGCCGGAGCCGGAGGTGACCGGTTGGAGCGGGGGTTTCAGTGTTGTCTTGGGAAATCCGCCCTGGGAGCGAATAAAACTACAGGAGAAGGAGTGGTTTGCAGGACGAGATGATGAGATTGTTAAAGCACGAAATAAAAATGAGCGGATGCGTTTAATCAGAAATCTTCAGGAGGAAGACCCATCTCTATATTCGGCGTTTCTTTCTGCAAAAAGAGTAGCAGAGGGTCAGAGTCATCTTATTCGAGTTTCAGGTAAATATCCTCTGTGTGGGAGAGGGGATTTCAATACTTATGCCATTTTTTCTGAATGTTTCCGGTTAATCCTAGCGGCTATTGGAAGGGCTGGCATCATTGTTCCTTCTGGGATCGCAACTGAACAGACAACAAAACTGTTCTTTATAGATCTGATGAAATCGTTCAAATTAATAAGCCTCTTTGATTTTCAAAATACGATGTCCCTCTTTCCCGCAGTAGATCGGAACCAGAAATTCAGTTTGTTAACGATGAGTGGGATAGAACTGAATTTCATCCAACCGAGATTTAGTTTTGCAATAGAGGACCCAATTGAATTGTCGAGAAAAGGGAGAGGCTACTCCCTCACAAATGAGGATATGCTTCTACTTAATCCAAATACAGGCACTTGCCCAACATTTCGGACGGAACGGGACGCAAAGATTATTTTGGATATTTATTCACGAACACCTATCCTAATCCGAGAAGTACAAAAAATCGATAACCTTTGGGGTATCGATTTCTTTACAATGTTCCATATGTCTGGTGCGTCTAATCTATTTCGAGGAAGAGAGTATATGGAACGGGAGGGAATGGCTTCTGATGGGAATTTGTATGTGAAAGGTAATGAGGTCTATTTACCACTTTATGAAGGAAAGATGATATGGCAATACGACCATAGATACTCACAAGTTGTGCATAGCTCGGCAGGGCAAAGATTGCGAGGCAGTTCTGAGAGGGCTAGCGAAACTGACCATCTTAATCCTGGCTTCTATCCTTTACCGAGGTACTGGGTATCTGAGAAACATACTAATCCTGAAGTTCAAGAAAGGGGTTGGGTGTTGGGATTCCGTCGTGTCGCAGGCTCTGTCTCAAATATCCGAACGGCAGTTTTTGTGATACTACCTAGCGCCGCCGTAAGTGACAGTATATTCCTTATAAATTGTGATAATGCAGAAATTGCTTGCTTATTGTTAGGGAATTTCAACTGTTTCGCCTTAGATTACATACTGAGGAACAAGATTTCCGGAATTAATCTCAGTTTCTATTTTATTAAACAATTGCCGATTATTCCACCCGTGAATTACTCTGCGGAAATGAGAAATTTCGTTCTGTCTCGAGTTTTAGAACTTTCATATACCGCATGGGATTTGTATCGCTTTGGTATGGATTTAGGCTACGACGGACCTCCTTTTCGGTGGGACGAGTATCGCCGGTTCCTCCTTCACTGCGAGCTGGACGCGGCCTTCTTTCATCTCTACCTGCCGGCCACGCCCGATCGCCGATGGCGACCTGCCCGCATCGCCGAGGGCGCCATGCGCGACGAGTCCGACGAGGAACTGGCCGAGCTTGAGAAACACTTCCCCATGCCGCGCCACGCGGTGGACTACATCCTGGACACCTTCCCCATCGTCCGTCGCAGGGATGAGGCTGAGTACGGCGAGTACCGCACCAAGCGCGTCATCCTGGAGATCTACGACGACATGCAGCGGGCCATCGCCACCGGCGAGCCCTACCAAACCCGTCTCGATCCCCCACCAGCGGATCCGAGGGTGGCGCATCCGGCGAGAGAGTAAGGAGATTCTTTTCGGGGGAATTATGGAAATTCCATATCTCAGGATCTATCAGCAAGAACGGATTACCCATATCCGGAACTGGTATCAGATGTGGAGTGATCTACATCTAGATAAAGAACTCGATTCGAGCGTCCGCTACCTTCTTGCTTGGACGGTATTCAACGCGCTCTACAATGTCGCCGATATGCCCAATAGAAAACCTAAAAAACCCAGTCAAAGTACTGGGCAGCCGCGGGTTAGTTGGACTCGCGAACGCAGCAAATTGAAGAAAATTGCTCATCGGTTAGCTGCGAACGGTGATTTCATCCAAGATCTATATAGAAGGAATCGCGATTTCTGTGATCAGCTTGCAAGTCGAACTCCCCAAGTTTCTCAGCCGGATCCTGTAGACGAGATCCCGTATGAGGTCGATGGGGAGGTATTTATATTTCATTCCAACGAGATCCGAGGTGTAGCGAGTCTTGACAACCGTGTCATTCTCGATGGTGGGTATAAGCTATTCGAATATGAAACCTTAGTGATCGAAAAGAGAAAAGATGGAACCCTTATAGATCCCAAAATCTTTATCCGACACATGGTATTCGTCCTCTACCAGATTAGAAACAATGTTGCACATGGCGGATCGGCTGCCTTCTTTTTACGAGGGAATAAAGTGTCAGAGGGAGCCATAACGGTTCTTGATCATATTGTTCGGCATCTCCTTAAGAATCAAGACATTCTGTTGAGTAACGAGGAATGAAGAAGTCAAACGATAAGCTTGAAGGGCAATTATCCTCTATATAGCTTTCTAAAGAATGTAGGCGGCTTGATGGCGACCTACCAACAAATCCAGGATTATGTGCGAAGAAACAACGGCTTCACACCGAAAACGTGTTGGATCGCACACGTCAAAGACGAATTGGGATTACCAATGAGGAAGGCGTCCAATCGCCTTGGAGCTGAACGCAAGTATCCTTGCCCTGAAGATAAGAAGTCTGAGATTGAGGCTGCGTTACGTCATTTCGGGATGATCGACTTTGACCGACTACTGGGCTGAAAGGGATTTCATATGGGGGAAACGATAGATACTAACATACAAGATTTTTGTAACTACATATCCACTAAAGGTTTCCGGATTTTAAGTGACAATACAATTGATTATGGCCGTCAATTGCTTGTAACGGATGATACGCATAGATGTCCTGTGAATTTCTACGATTCAGGGAAGATTGTTGTTGGAGGGAAGAGCTCCTCCCTCAAAGATGATTTAACCGAATGGGCGAATTTACAGCAATCAGGGATCAAAGATACTGTACGCGTTAGTCCACAGATCAGGAACCGCATCGCTAAGTTTCTAGTTATTCCTGAAAATATTGAGAATGTACGAAAAACAATCCTTCCAGGATTACCAGGTGAAGTAGAGGAAAAAAGTCCATCTGGTTCCGCAGAACTCTACCGATTAGAGGTACGTCGAGATCCTCATAGGGTTACCGTAACACAGTATCAATCCGGCACTTTGATGATTCAAGGATTATCAAGTCCCCTATTTGACGATGTGTGTGATGTCCTTGACACCCATCTTAGTCAGTCCTTCTCTGCCCGTGCTGCTCGATATATCCCCGGAAATGATGAGGAATTGAGCAAGGCTGAATCCTATTTAGATAGCGCTGAAGCTGAAAACGAAGCTGTATCGTGGCTCCATGAACAAATCGGTCAACGAGCAATCGAATTTTGTTTCCAAAATGACCAAAATACCCTAATTGCTGCTGCTGGGGTTCGGAATGCAATCAAGTCAACCAAATTAAACTTGCCTGATTATTCTGTAGTCGTCATGCCATTTGCCAAAGCGTTTGAGGGGTTTCTCATTCGTCTTGCGATTCACCTCAGTGTTGCGGAAGAAGCTGTTGTTCGAGAAAAAGCGAGCGAGATTGTAGTTGCTAATTGGCTGGTTGAAATTGAGAAGAGAATTCCAGATCGACGGCGGTATGGCGAGTCAATTATTGCATTGAAAGCCGCTTGGGAATGTAGACACAAGGCTATTCACTCCGACCCCGAATATCCATATTCCATCCTACCAACGCTTACAGATGCTGAGGCAGAGATATCTACGATTGTGCGAGCTATCCGAAGAGCGTATGGTGTGTTTTGTGAGGAGGGATTAGCACTACCACAAGACGGAAAGGAAGCTACTGGGGTTCCTGACCCTAACAAATTCACATATACAAACGTAGATCGACAGGCACTCTATGATCAGTTAATACGGGATAGTTACGAGGTTGTTCCTCAAGAGAAAGGGAAGCGGAATGAGTGGGAAATCCTCTCCCCTCCAGATCTCATCGTTGTTGCCCCTTCTGTTAATCCTGGTTTGATCATTGTTGAGGGGAATGACGCTCCGTTATTTATTTCACGGTACCGCCAATTACTAGAGGCTAGGACAATACCGAAAGAGCCCCAACCTTCAGAGAGACCTATGCTCAGGATCGGGGTCGATGAGTCTGGCAAAGGAGACCTGTTCGGTCCATTAGTGATTGCTGGTGTCGTCCTCACACCCGAAAGTGAGATCGTTGTCGCGAAACATGGTGTCAAGGATAGCAAATCATTATCCGATTCGAGGATCCTTGATCTATCTGCGGTGATTCGCCAGTTCTGCGAGCACGAAGTCATTACCCTGCTCCCTCCTGAGTACAACCAAGCCTATTCTGAGCATAACCAAAACCTAAACAACTTGTTAGCATGGGGGCACGCCGAGATCATCTCGCGATTGCATGGTCGCACTCAAGCGCGGATTGCCGTGTCTGATCAGTTTGCGGACGAGAACCTGATTCTTAGGGAGCTTGAGGGGCGAGGTATCACGATCGACCTTGAACAACGTCCTCACGCTGAAGATGATCTGGCAGTAGCAGCTGCTTCGATCTTGGCAAGGGCAGCGTTCATAAAAGCGATCCAGGATTACACAATTAAATCCGGGATTGAAATACCACGCGGATCGTCATCCCATGAGGTCAAGAAGGTTGCGGACAGGATCTACGATAAATGGGGCCTGAAGGGTTTAGAGAGGATTTGCAAGATGCATTTTAAGACGATCAAGCAAGTGATCTCTGAGGGGAAGAAATGACTGAAACTAGGTCGACTTACGAGGACGCAGAATCCCTGCGAAAAGCGAAGAAGTATAGCGAAGCCGCAGCCATCTTTAGTGCACTCTGGAAAGATGAGCCATCCCCGATGGTTGGATGGCGCTATGCATATTCCTTGCGTAAACAGAGGGAATTTGAAGCAGCAGAAGAAATCATCCTTTCAGCTCTAGAGCTTTATCCCGAAGACAAATGGACGGTTAGTGAGTATGTGTGGATCCTGAATGACAAAGAGATCAAGCCTGCGATTGATCAGAAAGACTTAGGCCGAGTATTAAACGCAGCCAATGCTCTTGTGGCCTACAATCCACAGGAAATGGCCTTGCATCGCCTTTGTTTTCAGGTCATGAAGGCGGCAAAAACCCGAAATCGATGGGATGTGGTGTTGGAATGGGTGGGGAAATTGCGGCCAAGCCAGCTCAGTATCGAGCCCCCTCAATTCTCGGGCAAGCGCGGGATGTCAGATCGTGAGCAGTGGTACGTAGCTTGTTCGCGTGCCTATCTCGAATTGGATCAATTCAAGGAGGCTCGAGCTGCAGCTGAAGAAGGGTTGCGGGAATTTCCGAATGAAGTCTTTCTGAAGCGAACTGCATCACTTGCTCTGGCTAGGATGGGATCGCAGCAGGAAGCTGCAGATGAATTGCGTGCTTTGTTATCACATCCAAGAGCGGATTGGTATTTTAAAGCGGATTTAGCTGGGATTGAATACCAAATCGGCAACTTGGACGAGGCTTACCTGCTTTTATGTGACGCAGTTTCGAATTCTCAAGACCCCCAATTTAAATTGAGATATTTCACAACGCTTGTCGAAATCTCTTTGCAGCTCGGCGAGCTAGATACGGCTTCAGAGCACATAGCGCTCATTCGAGCGATCCGTGAAGCCGAGGGTTGGTTGATCCCTGAGGAGATAGTATTCCTTGAGCAGAAGCTGGAAAAAGACTATCAAGAAACGGGTGAGCAGCGTCCCGAGTTGCCTAGTGGGGTTCGCGAACTTGAGAGATTGTGCGCTAGGAGATGGTCTATAGGAAAAACGAAAGGGTTGGAGAGAGGTACCGGAACGATTAAATTCATTGTGGATGAGAAGTCATTTACGTTCATTTCCCGTGACGATGGCGGTGAGGATATTTTTGCATTGGTTAAGGACATCCCACCAAAACTGAAACATGAAGGCGCAAGGGTGGATTTTGCGATTACGGAGAGCTTTGATAGGAAGAAAGGCAAGAAGTCTGTCCGGGCTATTGATATCCGATCATTAGGAGTTCAGCAAAGACCTTGAATAATTCGCACAGTTTTGTGGACTATAGATCTATATGCATAGAGAGGAAAGCCCCATGAATATTATTCCTATTAGGCAAGCTATTCGACAATTCGTCGAGAACTTTGAGTCGGATCAAGAGATTACGAGTCATGACTTGGAACACCAACAGCGAATCGCAAATGCGCAACGGATATTCCATCAAAATTACTTGGAGAATGTGTCGCGCGAAGATCTTGAAGAATTCCTAAAAGATACAGACGCATTTTTTGGTGTGCGCGGGAAGGTCCGGCTCTTTCGTGAGCTCTTCGGAGAAGAAGGAGAGCGTTTACCCGGGGTCAGAGCACTTTTTTCGGATCTCATCCAGCGTGCAGAAGTCGGACTTACCCCACAGGATCTAAACGAGATTCGCCCACAGCTGCGCTATATTGGCGATGCGTTTCTCTCTGAAATCTTATCTTTACGGTTCCCAGTGAAGTACTGGATCTGGAATGGTCAGGTCCGACGTTTCCTGGAGGGTCTTGGTGTTGATATCAAGGAGGATCTACCTTACGGCAAGAAAGGTGATCGCGGCGAGCAATATTTTGCGGCAGGGAAGCACATCGTTGAGCTTCGAAGGGCTCTGAGTGAAGTCATCGGCAAGCCTGTCGATTACATGAAAACAGACTTATTTATCTTCTGGTATAACCAGCGAACAGAGCCCGACCCATTGGTAG
Organism: Anaerolineales bacterium; assembly: GCA_030606845.1. Lineage (GTDB taxonomy): Bacteria > Chloroflexota > Anaerolineae > Anaerolineales > E44-bin32 > E44-bin32. Next base: position 59,005 of record JAUWFP010000001.1, read on the forward strand.
AGCGGGTCGCTGCGTGGCTTAAAGAAAGTTTCCCTGAAGATCGGTTGAAGATTCGGCTAAAGGGGGAGGAAAAAGCACGGGAGTTACTCAAGAAGAAAGCCGGCAAATTCACCGAGGAAGACCTGCGAGATTTTGCCATTCTCATCAATCGGGACTTGGTCAAGGGGAAAGAACGCAAAGATCGATTCATGCCGGGGCTCTACGGTCATCAAATCAACCAGATGGCAAGTGATTTGGGCTCATTTAATCGATGGGTCAAACGCATATGGGAGTCTGGTGAGGATGACCTCGATTCAACACTTGATGCGTTCTGGGAGGCTGGGGAGGTCTCTGGCGCTGGGACATCGCTACCTACTGCGCTTCTCTATCTGCGTGATCCAAAGAAATTCAACGTCTGGCTCCCCATCATGGAAGGCGGCTTGAGTGTTGCAGCTGGCTTTGACCCGGGACGGAAAAGACGCGCGCGCGCGTATCGTCTTTATAACGAGAATCTCATCCAATTTCGCGACAAGTATGGACTGCCGCCACAAAGTTTAGATGTGATCCTGTGGTATTTCGCCAAATTGGATCAGACGGATGGCGTTGATTTTGATTTTGCGGGTTTTACGGAGGAGACCTTCCAATTCTTGAAGGAATTGGAAAAGAATAACTCCAAAGAATGGATGAACAAGGATGACGGTGCAAACAAGCGTAGGTATCAAGAACATCTGAGAGAACCATTGCGCCAGCTCTTTCAGGCGGTGGCCCCAAAGATCCAATCCCTGGATCCGAGTTTGGAAACCGAAGCGAAATCCGGGAAGGTTATGGCTGGGTTCTATAAGCGATTTCCTGATGAGAAGGGTGATTACTATCCCTATCTGTGGGGGGCTTTTTACCGACGGGATCGTAAGAAGCAAACGGACGCCCAGTTGTTTATTAATGTACATACTAATCATGTGAATATTGGACTCTCTGTTGCAGGGTCGCGAGGTTCGGATGTCCTCGCTAATTTTCAAAAAAACTTGCGCGAAGAGCCGAAGGTATTCTTGGAACTCATCAAGGATCTTCCGGATAATTTAGAGATCGTGACGGCTGAAGGTCATGGAAAACAAGAGAAGGTCATCGTCGAAATCCAGAATGAACAGGATATCGAGAAGATAGCAAATCTAGAAGTGATCGATATCCAACGGCGATATCTTGAGGAAGAGGACATTCTCTATACACCTGATCTTGCTCTAGAAGCCGAGGAGATCTTCGTTGCGCTTCACCCACTTTTCCGCTTTATAACGATCGAAGATACAAAGCAACTCATTGACTTGATTGACGAAGATGACCTGATTATCGATGAAGTTCCGCAGGGTGAGCTTTACACTGTTGATGCCTTTGCTCAAGACACCTTCCTTGATGATTCCGTCATAAAGCAGCTCGAGTTCCTCCTCCGAGATAAAAGACAACTTATCTTCTTCGGACCACCAGGTACTGGTAAAACGTGGATCGCCAAGAAATTTGCCAAGTATTGGGTAGATTCAGCCCCAGAGTTAGGTGGAGAAGTCCGCACGATTCAGTTCCACCCCTCTTATGCCTATGAAGAGTTCATGGAGGGTATTCGTCCTGAGAGTGTCGAGATAGCAGATGGCCGACATGAAATTGCCTATCCCGTTCGCGCCGGCGTATTCCGTGAGTTTTGCGATAAAGCACGAGCTCAACCGCAACGGCGGTTTATGCTGATCGTCGATGAGATCAATCGCGGCGAATTGCCGAGGATCTTCGGCGAGTTGATGTACCTACTTGAATACCGCCAGGAAGTCATTGCCTTGCCTTACTCAAAGCAGTCCTTCTCGATCCCCCAAAATGTGTTCATTCTGGGAACGATGAACACAGCCGATCGCTCGATCGCGCTTGTCGATCATGCATTGCGTCGTCGTTTTCACTTCTTCAAGTTAGTGCCTAGTCCAGAGATTTTGCGGAGTTATCTTGAGGCCACAAACCAGTTGGAGATGATCTGGGCGGCCGATCTCTTGGATGAGGTCAATCGCCAACTTGAATCAGACGGGATCGAGTGGCATCTCCACGTTGGTCATAGTCATTTTATGCGACCGGCGCTGGATGAAACTCAAGTTCGCATGACCTGGCGTCATAGCATCATGCCGACGCTTGAGGAGTACTTCTACAGGCAGCCGGAGCGTCTTGGAGCCTACCAAATCGACAGCTTATTAGAAGCCTTGGGTGTGATTGCATGAGCACGGTTCTTCAATTACGCGAGCATCGGGAGGTTGAATATAGGCTCTCGCAAGAGCAAGTTGCTGTCATCCAGAAGAGCTTCAAAGATGAAGTTGTGCTCACGCCCACGCTCATTAAGGATCATTACATACTTCGAGCCGGTTCACACGTCGGGTTCCTCCAGCTGCCAGGGGGCCTAACGCTTGTCATCGAGCCAAAAATCCCGATCGACACTATTTTCTTCCTGCTCACTTTTGTGTATGACCCGACCAAAGAGATCTTCCGCCAGGAAGAACAGCGCTATACGACAATAGATGGTTTGTTTGAATATGTTGTCGAGGTCTTTACGCATCAAGTCGAGGATCTCATCGCCCGTGGCATATTAAGAAACTATCAAGTTCGGCATGATGATTTGCTGGCGATCCGGGGCAAGCTTCAAATCATGGAAACGCTCAGGCGAAGACCTGTCATTCGAGATCGCCACTGGTGTTCTTTCAGCCATTTCACCCCTGACGTTCCCGAGAATGTGATCCTGCGAGCAACCGTCCATATGTTGAAGTTCCATGCGTATCGAGCGGCCGATTTACCAAGTCGGTTGAGGCGCCTCGAACGCGCCTTAGCCGAAGTTGCCCTCGACCCTGAGCCGCTCGACTTATTCGATCTGCTCGAGTTCCATCGCCTCAATGAGCATTATCGGCCGACGCTCAGTCTAGCCTGTCTGCTCCTTGAGCACATCACCTTCACTGGGGCAGTAGGAAGACAAGCGTTTTTGTCCTTCTTAATCGATATGGATTGGCTCTTCGAAAAAGTGATTGAAGCGTTCTTGCAGCGCTGGAGTCCGATGGGCCTTCAAGCGGTGGGGCAAAGACAGTATGCGCTTGATCGAGGAGCGCATGTGAAGGTTAGGCCTGACGTGATTCTACTGCGGGGACGAAAGCCGGTTTTCGCCTTAGACGCCAAATACAAGTTGGATCCCAATAGAGCCGATATCTACCAGATCCTTGCGTATTGCCATGCCCTCGGCATTCAAGAAGCAGCCCTGGCTTACCCGTACACCGAAAAAGTGCCCGTGGGACGACTATCCATCCGGGAACCCGGCAATGTGGGCATCCATTATGTCCCCATAGATCTCAGCGGCACACCGGAAGAGATCGAGGTCAAGGGAAAAGCGTTCGCTGAGAGGATCGGGCAGTTGATCCACTACGCGTATAGCAGAGAAGATCAGAGTGTTACTTATGCTGTGAAGGCTTAAATCCATTCGAGGTATGAAAACTTATAGGTGAAATCTTGGAAGGTTTATATTTTCTTGAACTCCTTCGAAAGCTTCGATCAAGCTATGAGAATCACCTGTTCGAATATTCAGACCATCAATGCAGGTGGAGCGTGGTTGTTAGGGAGCATTTTAATCGATTGGGCATTTATCATCTCTATGGTGTCTATATTGTTCGCGCTCGCAAGGATGGAGAGATTCTTTATATTGGTAAGGCAGGCACGCTTACACAGAAGGGTGATTTCAAAGGGCAGGATCTGGTAAGGAGGTTGACAAATATTCGAGGGAAGGTACGAGCCAACATGTGGTTTTCGGATCTTTGCCGAAAATTCGGTCCCATTGAGATTGAATATTTCATCCTTTCAAAGCGAGAAGCACCTGCATTGGTTGAGGCAATGCTATTGCAGGGATATTTTAATGAATCTGGTCATTTGCCAAGAGAAAATAAATCCTTTTAACGACCAAGTATTTTATTGATCAAGAATCAATTCGACATTCTTAATAATGCTGCGAAATTGCGAGATATCTCGAAGGAGAGATGAGAGCCATGAGTATTATCATTACCCGCGAAGGAAGGGATGCTCGGAAAATTGAACCTAT
>JAUWFP010000279.1 GCA_030606845.1 Anaerolineales bacterium
GGATCGCCGAGCGAACGGCATCCATCGTCGCTTGAGTCTCCGATTGCGCACCTGACGGCAATCCTTCATCCGTTGCCGGTGGAGGTGTAGATGCAGATCGTGTGCATGCAGTTAATCCGAGTGTGAGGATGATTAGAACAAAGATCGTCAATCTCATTCGGCTCATGTTAGTCATGGGCTCCTCCTGCGGTGATCCGGGCGGGAATCCGCCTTCAGATGACCTTCAAGCGCGCATAGTAGCACAGGTGTTTGGGCGCGTCAAGCGGCTTCGCTAGATAAAATCACTGTCTACGGTTGGGTTTTTCTTTATGTATTTTCCGGTCCTATGCTCTCATTTAAAGCAACGTGTAGGCAAAATGTGGTCTATTTCCGACGAAACAGAGAGCTTCTTTCGAAGCTGTATTTTGATGTAAAAACGATAGCCACGCAACTTTACATAAATCAGACCCTGGCTTATGCCAGGGTCTGGTGATGTTTGTGAAGGATAGATGAGTCAGGCAGTCTCTAGGACGGGTCGGAATTTGTAGCCGTAAATAAGGATCCCTCGATCACCTTCTGAACCCAATTTGCGGGTGACCATTTCAACGGGCATTCCCACTTCTGGTTCTTTCACGTCGATGTCGGTGAGCTGAGCGGTTACGAGTGGACCTTCCTCGAGTTGAACCATGGCGACTGTGTAGGGTGCCTGTTCCTCATAACCAGCAGGGGCATTATAGAGGGTGGTATACGAGTAGACTTCGCCTCGTCCGCTGAACTGGTAGTGATCCTTCGCCTCGTCGCCGCATTCGGGGCAGATGTCCCGCGGCGGGAAAATCTTCGCTGAGCAGTGTGGGCACACCTCGCCTACCAGTGCGTAGCGTTGTTTTTTAATTCTCCAATGACTGGTTATTTCCATAATGCTTCACCTCTAGGGTTGATATCCAACCACGGTCCAGTGTATGCAATCATGACTCTCAGGAACTATCAACTCGCTCTCAAAGGGTCTCGACGGTAGAAAGGATGTGTGTGGCGGCTGTCGAACCGATTCCGCCGAGGCTTTGAATCAGACCTATCTTGGCATCCACGACCTGTATATCACCGGCTCGTACCTGCAATTGCAGCGCAGCCTCGGCAGCCTGGTAAACGCCGGTGGCGCCCCCTGTATCTCCACGGGCTTTCGAGCCGCCAAAAGTGCAGATCGGGATCTGTCCGTTTAATGCGATCGCGCCACTCTCAGCGAGTTTCCAACCCTCGCCCGGGGCGGCAAACCCTGCGGCCTCTAGTGATAATGCGGCGAAGATAGAGTAACGATCATGAACCTCAAAGAAATCAATCTGATCCAGGTTGATCGCTGCTCTCTCAAGGGCTACCCTGGCTGCTTTTTCAGCTGCAGCCAAGGACAAAGGGTTCGGACGATCGTGAACCGCGACGGCAGATACAGCTGCGGCGGAGGCGTCGATCCGAACTGGCGGGAAAGGCAGATTTGAGGGGAGAATATCACCGCGGGCCAGGAAGATGGCGGCAGCGCCGTCAGCCACTGGGGCGGCGTCGAACATATTTATCGGATCGCTGAGGATGGCCGCTCTTTGGTAAGTTTCCAACTTGATCGGTCGTCGAAACATCGCGTTGGGGTTCTGAGCGCCGTTAGCGTGTGCAGTGATGCTGAAACCAGCAAAAGCATGTTCGGGGACGTTGAATTCGAACCCATAGCGCCGCATGAGCATCGCCGCCAATACGGTTTGTGTCAATCCATGGATCGATTCGTAATCGGCATCGCTTGATGTAATGAGTGCAGCCTCAACTTCTGCAGTTACGCGTTCCGTGATTTTCTCCACGCCTACCACCAATGCGGTGTTGACCATGCCTGAAGCAAGCGCTAAATAGGCCTGCCGCAGCGCCATACCGCCAGAAGCTCCAGCGGCTCCAACAGCGACTGCTTCAATTCCCCGCATCCCTGAAAAATCCGCAAGAAGAGCTCCCAGGTGAGACTGGCGTGAAAGCGCTGGAGCGAGCATATTGGCAACAAACATTGCCTCGGGCCGCATTGCCCCAGTCTCCTCGCGCGCAGCTGTCATCGCCTCAAGCGCAAGTTCGCGCAGCGAGCGGTCCCAGTGTTCTCCCACCGGCGTCATCCCGACGCCAATGATAAATACATCGTTGTTGGTTTTATGGTTTTTATTTACCATCATCTTATTGACTCAGTTTTCCGCGAAAGCGGGCGTAGGTTGCATAATCGATCTCGGTTCGACGGTTGATGTAATCTTCGGTGCGCGGCGCGAGCTTGTGGCATTCGAGCACTCGCTCGGTGACATGCAGGCTCATCGCATCTGAGCCGGCGCCTGAGCCGTAGGAGACGAGTAAAATTCGATCGTCTGGCTTGGCTGCGTCCAGGACGGCGGTCAAGCCAACCAGGGCGGAACCAGCGTAAACATTGCCGATGCGAGGCACAAGAAGACCGGCTTCCAATTGCTCGGGTGTAAACCCAAGGGTTTTAGCGACCCTTTGAGGGAACTTCGTGTTGGGTTGATGGAAGACAACGAACGTGTAATCTGCCGGCTTGGTCCCCAATGCCTTCATCAGCTCCTGAGCTGAAGAGGTGATATGGTGGAAGTAAGCTGGTTCACCGGTGAAACGTTCACCATGTGAGGGGTATTTCTCATCTGCGCGGCGCCAGAAATCGGGGGTGTCGGTGGTATAGGAATATGACCCCTCAACCACGGCGAGAGACTCATCCGCTGGGCCGAGGATGTAAGCCGCACCGCCTGCGCCCGCAGTGTACTCAAGCGGGTCCCCAGGTCGGCCCTGTGCAGTGTCCATCCCAATAGCCAGCGCATACCTTGCCATCCCTGAACCTGTAAACCCAATTGCGGCCTGAACCGCTTCCGTGCCAGCCTTGCAGGCGAACTCCCAGTCCGCGGCGAGGGTGTGTGGTGTAGCACCAATTGCCTCTGCGACGACTGTTGATGTGGGTTTGACAGAATAAGGATGCGATTCGGATCCCACCCAAACGGCGCGTATGTCTGAGGGGTTGATCTGCGCTCGAGCAAGAGCATTGCGGGCTGCCTCGATCGACATCGTGATGACGTCTTCATCGAGTCCGGCAACAGCTTTTTCATCGATGGGGGTTCCCGCTGCTCCACCTTTCCATATCCTGGCCACTTCTGTCGCTGGAAGCCTGTAGCGGGGGATATATGCGCCATACCCCACAAAGCCGATGGGGTTCTTTGGCTGCATGATTGTTTGTTCGTGTTCCTCAGTCATTGATTTCCTTCCTGATCCTTCTTCCCGATTTCATCTCTTGAGAGATAATTTACGGTTCACGAGGTTCTTGATTCACTAACTCGCGGGCGTGTTTGATATGAATCGTTCCTTGGGCAATCATCTTAGCGGCAATGCGATCGATCTCTTCGCCCTCGGCGCCGGCGGCGATGGCAATTTGACGAGCGTGCAAGGACATATGACCTCGCTGAATGCCCTCGCTTGCCAGTGCACGCAGCGCAGCGAGATTT
>JAUWFP010000192.1 GCA_030606845.1 Anaerolineales bacterium
TCCATACCAATGGTCCACCACGGAGTAGATATCCACGTAAATATTCGCAGGACCAAATACCAATTCAGAATCGGGGAGTATCTTGTGGGATGGTCCCGGCGGCTGCGGCTGCGGCGCGGGGATGTACAACGCCTGCCAAACGCTCAATATATCTGGGTTGAGAATAGCATTCGCCTGGACGATCTGGTTTGCGGACACACCAAAATGGATTGCTATCGAATTTAACGAATCACCGGGTTGGACGATGTAGCTCTCCGCTTCAGTCCGAAGTTGGGGATGCTCACGAAACGGATCCGGTGTGGGGGTGCCGAGAACCGCTACTGGCAGGGATGGCATGCTCTGATTCTCATCTGGGCTCAACTGAGATGGCACACCTTCATCTTGTGAAGCCGGCAGTATTCCCAGCCACGGTTCAATTAAGCGAGTCGCAGGAGTGGGGGGTGGAGAGACACTGCAGCCCGCAAGAGCGATTACAAAAAGCAAGGCGGCGGCATTCTTCCGATCTTTCAGTGAATATAACGCAAGGTTTGACATAAGGGCTGATTTTAAACAGAAGGGTAAAACCTATCCTCTTCCCAGGTTAAGAGCATTTTCGGCGCGGCCGTAATAAAACTCGCTTTTTCCGGTTCAAGAATCATGCCAGCCCTGTTGTCAGTCCTTCTTTCACGGTAAGGCGTTTCTGCATCAAATGCACAGGCTCTTCTACATGCTGTATCCGACCGCGATCGTCGACGTACGACCATCGGCCAGGATCTTCTGTGAAGATCGAATAACCCAAACTTTGATAGAGCCGCACAGCGTCATGATTGTCTTTTGCTACTGAGATAATCGAACGGTGATAGGCGCGTTTGAGAAGGATCGACTCCGCGTGATGGACCAACGAAGTACCGATCCCCTGCTTCCTGAATTGCGGTTTTACCCGGAAGGAATGAAGGTAGCCAGCCTGTTCGCCAGGAAAGTGACGACTCCACGACGGGCGAAAGAAAATAAAGATTTGACCGATGACTTCGCCCTCAACCTCTGCTACGAGCAGAACCCGATTTCCCCGTTTGGAATCCCGCATCGCATGGCTATACATGCGCCGATAGTGTGTATACTCCCCATCCCATTCAAGCGCCAATAAGTCGGCATCTGTCGCATGCCGAATCCGGACCGCAGTTCGATCAACCATTCGCGAGGGCTTCCTTCACCATGGTCCCCAAGAGCGCTTGCTCCTGCACCCCATCCCGGATTTCGCCATCCAGCCTGGCAGCTCGCAACTTCCACAAAATCTCGCCGTAGATCGGTCCCTGCGGCACCCCCATTGCACGCAATGTCTCCCCATCCGCTTCTGGCTGGATAAAGCGCCATTTTCCGAGGTATTGTTCAAGAATTTGACAGATCTCTGGTCGATCATTCAACGCTATACAGGATGTGATGAGCACTCGCTCTTGTACATCATCCAATCTGGTGACGACCGTGCTCGGCGCTGTGGTCTCCGTCAGAGATTGTAAGAAACGGTCGAGGTCAACGGTCTGGAGAATATCGCGCAGAACCGCGGCTGGAAACCGCAGACGGAGCCCAACCCCCTCGGCCTGCTGGGGAGTTAAGCGGAAAAGCCAGATGGCGTAATAAAGAAAATCTTGCTCAGGAGATTCCTCAAGACGCCATGAATCAGGCGGCTCGAAGGATTTAATGGCTTCAATGCGCGCATCAAGCCATTGATCCCACCCTAACGCCGGGTGTATCGCTTCAAGCAAACCTAGCGCTTGAAGGCGCGCCATGATCGCGGCGAATTTGGGTTCATTGAAAATCGTATCGAACTCGCTGCGTATACGTTCGCCGCTCACACGGTCCAACAACGGAATCGCCTCGTTCAGCAACTCCAAAGTCCGCTGTTCAATCTGAAAATCGAACCTCTGCTCCAGTCGGACAGCCCGCAATATTCTTGTTGGGTCATCCATGAAGCTCAGGGAATGCAGGACACGGATCTTCTGATTCCTCAAATCCCGGCCGCCACCCCAATGGTCGAGCAGTTGACCGTAATAACGACCATCAAGTCGCAGCGCGAGGGTGTTAATCGTGAAATCACGCCGATGCAGGTCGAGCTTGATGCTCCCGCGCTGGACCGAAGGCAACGCGGTAGGGTGAGTGTAGAACTCCGTACGGGCGCTGACGAAGTCTAAATACTCAGGAAGCGAATTAGCCTCGAGCGATTCACTTTCGAGCGCCGTGCAAAGCTGCCTGTTCCCAAGATCAAGCTGCCATTTCGCTGTTCCAAAACGCTGATGGCTGCTCTCGCGACCGCCATATGCTGCAGCCAGGCTCCGCGCTAGGCCTATCGCATCCCCTTCCACGACGATGTCATAATCCACACTCGGTGCATTGAGAATCAGATCGCGGACGAAACCGCCTACGATGTAGAGAGCGTCGCCGCGCTCTTCCGCCTCACGTGCAACGAGACGCAGCAACGCCAGCCGCGGTCCGGTAAGCGCCTCTTCCAATTCCCCTGCCAGGCTAGGTTTGTATTCTCTTTCCAATGCCGTCCCCAGGGAATTCAATAGATCGGTGCGTGTGACAATCCCGACAATCTTGCCTGAGTCCGGATCAACGACCGGAACCTGACCCCAGCCATGTTCGATCATCACTTTCTGTAAATGATTAACCGAGTCATCCATGCGGACCACAAGATCGCCTGCTTCCATGATACGCGAGACAGGTTGGCTGCCCATGCCATGTGAGAGCGCCCTGTCAACTGCCCGACGGGTGAGTAAGCCGCACACCCGCCCACTCTCCACAATGGGGTAGCCCTCGTGACCAAATCGCTGCATGCGTTCGCCCACGTCTGAGATCTTCACATCCGGACTGAGCAGCTGAGGATCACGCGACATAATCTCCCCAACTGTGGGCGCGGGCTCGATGGAAGAACCGAGAAACTCGATTAGTTCATCACGCACTTGTGCGCTATTCCGGTCGCGGATTAACGCCGCAGCTGCCCGGGCGTGCCCGCCGCCGCCGAAGTGCTCTGCGACTGCTCCCACATCTAGCTCGTCCGTCGTTGATCGAGCAACAAGCTGAACGCTTCCATTCAATCCCACCAGAACGAATAAGCCATCAGGGTCAAATACATCGCGGAGTTTATGGGCAAGCGTTGAAATCTCCTCCACTAAACCGCGCACTTCACCACAGGCCAAAATGATCGAGAGACCGTGATACTCATGGGTCTCGATGTTTTCCAGCAGACGATCATAGAGATCGCGCTGTCCATTCGATAGCGGGTGATTCAAGAACTCGCCAACTAGATTGAGATCCGCCCCCCGTTCCAGCAGCCAGGCGCTGGCACGCACATCCCTTGGTGTCGTACTGACATAAGAGAGACTGCCGGTGTCCTCGTAAATGCCGAGCAGCAACAAAGTTGCCTGAACGGGCGAGGGATTCCTGCCACCTTCCTGGATCTCCTCCACGAGCAACGTTACGGTTGCCCCTACTTCCTCAATGTGAGCCGTCCAAGTGGGGTCCATGTCGTCGCCGGGTGGATGGTGATCGATCAGGTGGACCTTAGTATCTGCACGCACGCCCTTGATCGACGGCGATGATTGCGTATCGACGACCGTTAGCCGCTCGACGCGACTGCGTGGCAGTTGGTCGAATTCCACAAACGGTAGATGGTCACCATACAGCGTGACAAACGCCCGGACATTGCGGTTTACACGCCTGGGCAGAACGGGCATCGCCTCGGGATCCAGTAAACGGACACCGAGTAAGCTGGCAACAGCGTCGAAGTCGGCCTGCTCATGCGTACAAACGAGATGCATTGGCTGGATTTCCTTCCGAAATCTCTATCCAGATCTAGAAATATTTTGTGTCAATGTCTGGTCGGATTATACAACGGGGCAGGCATGATGTGCTCGAACCCCTGGAAGGGCGTATCCTTTCATGCTTACGGATAGAGCCCTCGCGAGCAACATCATAGGGATTTCTCGGTCGCCGTTTCACGGCTCACTCGAAATGACCGCTGAAGGAAGCAAAACCCTTTCCCTACTTGTCATTGCGAGGAGCCCGTCAGGGCGACGTGGCAATCTCCGCGCGAGTTACGAGGAGATTGCTTCGCTTCGCTACTAAGAAACTTAACAGGAATTGTTCAAGTCACCTCGACGGGCTCGAGTCTCATACCAAGCTTGGAAGCTCTACGTTGAAGACTTCGAATAACCCGAGTGCGGTATTGTTCATCATAGTAATATGCACCAAGATCAAAGTAAGGTTGTTTGTTCTTGAGCATGAAATAAACAATGCGTGCGAGCTTGTGAGCTGTAGCAGTTATCGCCTTGGGGGCACCATGTCTGGCGCGGATGCGACGGTAAAAGGCACCCAGGGCACAATCGCTGCGAGCCAGGCTTTGGGCAGCCAGTCTGAAGGCTGTGTTGGCCCGATTTTGAGATGGCAGTGTACCGCGCTGCTTCACCTTCCCACCGGTCACTTTATTGTTCGGGGAAAGACGCAACCAGGAAGCAAAATGCTTGACTGTAGGCCATGGGCTCATATCCGTTCCGATTTCACTCAGAATATCCTGGACGGTCAAGCTATCAAGACCATCCACGCAGGTTAGATCGACGCCCGTCATGCGATACAAATACTGCGCCAGGTCAAAATGGGGTTGGTTCTTGCGGCGCTTGGATTTTCGAGGCCCTGGCGGCGGGGTGCCGGGTTCGTCAGGCAGGTCGAATTCCTGGTATAAAGCCTCCAACTCAAGATCACAATCACAAAGTTGT
>JAUWFP010000256.1 GCA_030606845.1 Anaerolineales bacterium
TGAAGATGGCAGCAAAATCAGCGCGTAAGTAAGCCATATTTGTAAGGGAAAGGGATCAATCTCAGGTGAAACATAGGTCAGAATAAATGCGCTCGCCAATGCACCAACAGTCCATAGCGGAGCAAGAGCGATCCCGTCGACGGCAGCGAAACCGAGGGGCCCGATAATTAGTGTCCACCATAGCGGACTTTGTGCCCCTCCGCTTTGCGCGATCAAGAATAATCCGAAGGTGAGATCGGCAAACCCGCTAAGGCGGAAGAAGATAGCCGCCTGCCAGCCATTGGTCATTACCAGACTGGTGAGCAAGGAGAGCAGCAGCCATGAACCACAGAGAAGGGCCAGCTCCGAGTTGAGCAGGCCAAAATACCCGGCGACGAAGAGCGCCCCTATTAACAGTAGGCTTCGAAAAGCCCACGCCGCCCATATTTGACGGATGCTGGGTGATTTCAGGGATGCGAACATCGTCTTTATGATAATCTCGAAACGGCTCAACGCAACTGGTGGCAAGCCAATCCGATTAAGTTACCAGGAAGATCGCACCATTAGAGATTTACACGTAGAGGGGTGCTTAAGGAAGTGCAGAGTGTGCCCCTTCTCCATCACCCTTCGACTTCTCAACTCTGCGATCTTTCCCGGCGCGCGCTGAGCCAGGACCAGAGAGCGCCGCGTTGGGGTGCAACCACGAAGATGATGGCGAAGATCGCAGTCGCGACCAGGACGATTGACGCCCCGGAGGCGACGTTGATATAGAACGATAGATAAAGTCCGAGCACGGAGGAGAGGGCACCGATTAAAGCCCCCAGAAGCATCATGTTTGGCAAGCGCCTCGTGAGAAGGTATGCGGACGAAGCCGGTGTGACCAGCATTGCCAGGACGAGGGCAACGCCAACGGCTTGAAGCGAGATCACGATTACAACCGCGAGCAGAACGAGCAACAAGTTCTGGAGGAAATTCACCGGCAAGCGCAGCGTTTTCGCCAGAATGGGGTCAAATGAGAGGACAAGAAACTCCTTATAGAAAGCAAATACAGTCACCAAGACCAAAAAACCCAATATCCCCATCAGCATCAGGTCGGAATTGGATACTCCGAGCAAGTCACCAAAGAGAATGTGAGTCAGGTCAACGGCGTAGCTTCGTTGGAGTGAAATGAGAGCTATACCCAAGGCAAAAGCTCCAGCGAAAACCACTCCGATAGCCGTATCGTCCTTGATGTCTGTGCGCCTGCTGATGAACCCGATCAGAAGTGCGGCCAGCACACCGAAGATCAATGCCCCAACGGCGTATGGCCACCCCAGGAGGAATGCAATCACCACACCAGGCAGAATAATGTGTGCGAGCGCGTCGCCGAAGAAAGCCATACCGCGCAGCACGACATAGGCACCGAGAATGGGACAAATGACTCCGACGATGAGAGAAGCCCACAGCCCGCGCAGCATGAAGCTGTATTGAAAGGGCTCGATCAGGAAAGAGAGCAACTCGTTCATGATTTCAGAAACTCATCCTCTCCCTCGCAGCAGGTATCACTGAGGATAAGCGCGCCGTCAGCGCCCGGAAGCATATGAACCTGTTTGCCGTAGGCCTGGATCAGCGCTTCTTGAGAGAGTGCAGTTGCCGCTGGTCCGTAGCTTATTAAACGCCGATTCAACAGCATTACTTGATCAAAGTGCTTGGCGGCTAGGTTAAGATCGTGCGTGGCGGTGAGCACTGTTACACCAGCATGGCGCAGGTCGTCCAGAATGTGCAGAATAGCATTCTGGCTGAGAATGTCGAGACCTGTGAGAGGCTCATCGAGCAACACGACTTCCGCCTCCTGCGATAATGCCTGAGCAAGGAAGACGCGCTGCTGTTGTCCACCGGAGAGCTCCCCTATCCTGTGATCGGAAAAAGCACTCATATCAACACGCTCTAACGCCTCGCCGACGATGGTCCAGTCCACGCGCGTCGGCCAATGAAAGAATCCGATTTGATGGATGCGCCCCATCATTACGACCTCGGCAACGTTAGCTGGGACATCCCAATCGACCTGGCTGCGTTGAGGGACATAGGCAATGCAGATGTGGCCGCCCGGGCCATGACCAAAGATATTGATCTCGCCTTGTGTTGGTTCGATAAGGCCGGCGATTAATTTCATAAGGGTGGTTTTACCCGCGCCGTTTGGTCCAACGACAGCGATGTGTTCACCGGCGGGGATATCTGCATTGATCTCTTCAAGCACGCTGATCCCGTTATAGCGCAGGGAGACGTTATTCAGGTGGATAGGCGAGGCGCCGGCGTCATGTTTTTGAAAGTGGCTAATGATGTTCGTCATTTGCTGAGTCCCGGATCGCAATTGTTTTTAGTGAGCTATTTCAAAGCCGTGGCGATCGCGCGCACATTGTACTGCATGAATGTAAGGTACGTGTCGGCAGGTCCGTTGAGTTCACTGAGGGATCCTGTATAGAGTGGAACCACGGCTACTGAGGTGTCCCCGGCCATCTGCTCTGCGATCTGCCTGTTGGCGGTTATTCCAATGAAGATCACCTCGACGCCGGATTGGCGAATACTATCCTGGATGCCAGCCAATTCCTGTGCAGAAGGCGAAGCCGCAGAACTGAATGCGGGGAGTAGAGCATTGATGATCTCGAAATCATAGCGTTGGGCAAAATAACCCATAAGCAAATGATCGGTAACGAGTTTGCGGTCTGTTCGTGGGATTTCTTCCAATTGGGTCAGGATCCAGTTGTGGAGATCTTCAAGTTGATCGTGGTAGGTATCGGAGTTTGCCTGGAAGGTGGCCGCGTTTCCAGGGTCGAGTGCGGCCAGGGACTGCGCCGCGTTATCGGTCCATACGTCTATATTCAGCGGATCGAACCAGACGTGGGGGTCAACCCCGGTGGCCGCGTGGGCTTCCGGGTCATGGTCCGCGTCTGTATCTGTTCGCCCTAAGGCGAACTCACGGAGTTGTATCCCCTCCGAGAGGGAAACAATGGGGATGTCTTCTGGAAGTTGAGACAGCGATTGCTCCAGCGCCTCTTCCAGTCCCAGACCGTTGATGAAGACCACATCCGCGTCATGGAGCAGTCGCAGGTCGCCCGGTGTAAGTTGGTAGCCATGTGGATCGGTCATGCGCGGGATGATCGCGTCGAGCTCGATAGCCTTCCCGCCTACGTTGGCGACCACATCAGCGACGATGCTGGTTGTCGCAACCACATGTAAAGGGCCGTCACCCTGGAGCTGAACAGCTTTGAGATCTCCTGGCTGCGTGAGGATGAAATCTGCGTGGTACGTTGAGCCGCTGATAGCGTTTTCTGCCCCGCCTGAGCACGCTGCCAAAAAGGCGCCGAAAACTAAAAGTAATATTTGTGAGCGGGCGAGTCCTTTCCGGGATAACATTGTTTAGAGCCCCTCTGTTTGTGTGTGCATTGCGCAAAGCGATGGATGAGTTTTCAAACCGCTCTTCTGGATTTGTATGGTTTGCATAACTTGGTCACCCATGATAGTTACGTTGTTGTTCTGGAATGTGCTGGCACTCGCGGCACAAACCGACCAGTTCAAGCAGATGATCTTCAATGACGAATCCGGTCTCGTTTTGAACCTGTTTCATAAGCGGCTTAAGGTCTTCCGTCCCCGCGATCTCGATCGTCTGCTTACATCCACGGCACACCAGGTGGTGGCCATGACTTAAATCCACCCTGGCGTATCCATGGCATTTGTCATCGAAGTGGATGCGACGGATGTAGCCGTGTTCCACCAGGAGCGCCAGAGTGCGATATACCGTCACCAACCCGATCGAGGGACAGTATACCTTTGCCTGCGTGTGCACCTGCTCCGGCCGCAACCACCCATCGGCTTCATCGATGATGCGCACGACCGCAGCGCGCGATTGCGTGAGTCGATACCCCGCGCTTTTCAAGTCTGACAGTATCTGCCTGGATGA
>JAUWFP010000297.1 GCA_030606845.1 Anaerolineales bacterium
CAGGAGATTCTATACGTCGGTTGTGGGGCTGGCACCGCCGCCACCACGATTGCGATGGAATATAAATGTCGCCTCGTTGGTGTAGACCTGCTTGAGACCATGGTCGAGAGCGCACGTGAATGGGCGGAGCGCCGAGGGATGGTGGAGCGGACGGAGTTCCGGGTTGCCGATGCTCAGGATCTTCCCTTCGAGGACGATCGCTTCGACGTTCTGATCTGCGAGTCGGTCAACACCTTCGTGCCAGACGTAGACAGAGCGGCGCAGGAGTATGTGCGCGTGGTAAAACCCGGCGGCTTTGTGGGATTGAACGAAGCGGTTTGGGTCGATGCTCCACCTGAAGCGGGCTCTGAAGTTATGACAGCACTAACCGGCCAGAGGTTCCGTACTTCAAAAGAATGGATCGCGATGCTCGAAAGGGCAGGATTGATCAACCTCGTCGATCGTGTTTATAAGGTTGAGATGAGAAAAGAAGTGCGCTCTCAACTTGGATTTCTTAGTTTTATGGATTACATGCGGATTTTCGGCCGATTCTTCTCTACATTCCTTTTCGATCCAGAAACACGGAAGCTCATGCGTCTTGCTCTTTCTGAGCCGAGGGAGATGTTTGACCACATGGGTTATGGACTGTATGTCGGACAGAAGCCAACGAAGCAGGAGCTTAATTAGGAAGGGGTACAATCAAGGTGCAGATGATATCCCCGGAAGATCGAAAGACGATACTCAAATGGTGCGTCCAGGCGGCGTACGGCCTGGCAGGTTACGCGGCGATACTTTTCCTGGCTGCGGCGACTTGGGATTGGCTGTGGGGCTGGGTTTTCATCGGTTTGATGGCGATTTTCCTTGCCAGCCATGTCGTGCTCCTGGTGCCCATAAATCCGGATTTGCTCGTCGAGCGCGCCGGTGGGTTGCGGCAGGAGGGCGGCAAACAATGGGATCGATGGCTGGCAACCATATCAGCCGGCGTCTTTCCCATCGTCTCGTGGATCGTCGCCGCGTTGGATCTTCGCTTCGCCTGGTCGCCCCCCAAACCTTTGGCGGTTCATCTGATCGGGATGGCAGCAGTGACTCTAGGGTTTGCGCTTTTCATGTGGGCGATGGTCTCTAATGCCTACTTTTCCGAGGTGGTCCGCATCCAGGAGGATAGAGGACATCAGGTGGCCACTGATGGACCCTACCGCTTCGTACGCCATCCCGGTTACTCTGGTGCAATCCTGGCATTCTTGGGCACACCCTTGCTTCTGGGTTCATGGTGGGCATTGATCCCGACCGCATTTGGTGTAGGGGGCTATATCTTAAGAACTGCCCTGGAGGATAAGACGCTGCAGCTGGAGCTGGAAGGGTATCAGGCGTATACAGAACAGGTCCGCTTCCGTTTGATCCCGAGGGTGTGGTGAGCTCAGATTGAAAGGGGGACGTTTCGTTTTTTCGGTTCTCCTCCATATCTATAAGCTACTACTCAGGTAAGGGGACGAAGGCGGTGTGCTCCTCTCTTTTAACCAGCTCAAAGCGAATTGGATTTCAAGCGCACCCGCAGGTGCGCTCTTTAATGAGTTAGAAGCGATTTCCAGCGTCACCATTAATTGGAAATCGGCACATATCCGCTCTTGGCAATAGCGGCCTGTCCCTCCGCTGTTTGCAGCCAATCCAGCAGCAAGCGCTCAGCGCTCTCCTGGGGCGCATCCCCCCGGATGACCGCATAGACCTCGGTGGTCAGAGGGTACGACCGGTCGGCGATATTCTCCGAAGTCGGATGGACGCCATCGACAGCGATCATTTTCACACGCTCATGAGGGAAGATATTCGCGGCATAGAAATAAACCGAGTAACCGATGCCCAGGGGGTCATCGCTGATCGCATGAATCGGACCCATCATAGATTGCAGAATCATATCCGGTGACTCAATCATAGGCGCGCCACGCATGACCAGGCTTTCCATCAGCTCCTGGCTCCCTGAATTGCGATTTCTCTGATAGGTGTGAATCTCGCCAAGCGAACCCCCCAGCTTCAACCAGCGCGTAATTTCTCCGGCATAGATGTTTTGAATGTTGTCCAGAGTGATGTCATCGACTGGATTCGCTTCGTTTACTACGAATACAAATGCATCCAAGGCAATGGGTTTGAACTCGAGGTGTAGTTCAGCCTGCTCGGCAGCTTGCAGCTCGTCCTCTGAAGGTGGTCGGGCCACGATGATGATGTCCGCATTGCCTTCGATGAGGTTCATATAGGAGCCATGTGTGCCGTTGTGATAGATGCTGTAAATCTTCTCAACCTGGTCGGATGATCCTTCAAATTCGGGATCGGGGATGATGCTGCGCGTGGTGCCGAAAAGATCACCCTCCATCCAAATACAGGCAACATCCAGGATCTGGCAGGCAAGTGTGATCTGAAGCGGATATGCAGATGTGGAGCCATCCACGCGAGGGTATTCCTCTACGCCGAGATGCGAGATGTCAACCGCCATTGCCGTAGGGGATATGGGTTGGGTAGCCGCCGGTATGCCTGTTGGTGAAGATGTTGGAGCTGCGATTGAACCACCGCAGGCGCTTACAAATAACGAGAATGCTGCCAGTGTGATAAGGATTGATTTTCTGTCCATTTCGACCTCCTGATTCTAAAAAAATTTGAGCTTACGGTTTGTAATTAGCGGATCTCCAGATGTTAGTATCGATAGCTAATCGTTCGATCCAGCCCATTGATATCACGTGGCTGTAGCCGTTTGATGGCAGAATCGGGTCGGGATTGGGGCAATGAATTTCTTCGGATGTTTATTTAATGTTGTAGATTCGGATTGTTCATTGGGATGTTCACGCACCCTGAAGCTCTGTTCAGCTCACAATATGTTTCACGTGTTTCTATTAGTGGACTTATCGAAGATTTGAATGTCTAATTAATGAAGGGGCCGGTCCGTCGAAGATGTGCTCCTCGTTCGTAATTAATGACTACCTCGAGCGGCTTCGTGTTTGTGAATCAGACAAGAGGGCAGAATGAATGACTCAATCAAAATCACCCGGCGCGGTTTTCTGAAGGTGTTTGGCGGGGCGACACTCGGCCTGGGGGTTTCGTGTTTGGCTGGATACGGAACTGTCTTCTATGTCGAGCCGCACTGGCTGTCGGTCGAGTGCGTTGATGTACCGATCCCGG
>JAUWFP010000212.1 GCA_030606845.1 Anaerolineales bacterium
GAGGATCTCGTCGGGGGATGCGGATCCCCCCGCCGTTAAAATGTCAATGTAACGGGGGATGAAGCTCTCGCCCTCTTCTTTGTACTGTTTATATAGGGAGAGCACCAGA
This sequence comes from Anaerolineales bacterium, assembly GCA_030606845.1. Taxonomy (GTDB): domain Bacteria; phylum Chloroflexota; class Anaerolineae; order Anaerolineales; family E44-bin32; genus E44-bin32. The sequence goes on from JAUWFP010000212.1 coordinate 110, forward strand.
AGCTGACCGAAAGTATACGCGTAAACATAGAAAGGTGTGTGGTAGAAATGCGGAATCGCCAGCCATTCAAATTTGAAGTCCTCGCTCAGGTCCAGCGAATCTCCAAACTGGTCCTTTAGATTATCGAGGTAGATTTCAGAGAGATCATCCACCGCGGCGCCCTCGTGCACCCGTTCATGCGCCTGGCGCTCGAACATGGCAAAGTAGGCTTGACGCATAATCGTGGCGTAGGCATCATCCATTTGCCCGAAGAGAATGTCGCGCCGCACATCGGGATCTTCTTCAATCTCCAACAAATGATCAACCAGAAGCATCTCGGCGAAGGTGGATGCTGTCTCCGCCAGTGGCAGCGAAGCATGCTGCGTCAGCTTGGTGTGGTGCGCTGCCAACATCGAGTGAACACCATGGCCGAGTTCGTGGGCCATCGTAGCCACACTGCGCGGCGTCCCGTTGTACGACTGGAGCACCCAGGGTGTTAAATCAGGTGTAACCGTTAAGCAGAAGGCTCCGGAGCGCTTGCCCTTGCGCACCTCACTGTCGATATGATCTTGGTCAAAAACACGCTGCACTAGATCAGCCATACGCGGGTCAAACTGCTGGAAGCTTTCCAGCACCATCGCCACTGCGTCACTATAGGGATATGTTTTCTCGGACTGCGCTACGGGGGCATAGATGTCGTAGCGACGCAGGCGGTCCACACCCAGCCAACGAGCCTTCAATTGGAAGAAGCGATGAAACAACGGCGCGTTCTTTTGACAGACACCTAAGAGCGTTTCCACCACATCATCGGGGATATCGTTGGCCAGGTTACGAAGTGCAATCGGCGCAGAATACCCACGCAAATCTACGCCCTCGCTGCGCCAATCACGCAGAATGGATTGATAGATCTGCCCTAGGATGGGTCCATCCGCGTCATATACGCGGTAGAGTTCCTTATACGCTGCTTCCCGCCTAGTTGGATCTGGATCGCGATAATACACCGTGAGTTCCTCGCGGGAGAGCTCCTTCTCCTCGCGATCCACTTCGAGTTGAAAGCTATAGCGATTGGTGATGGTGCTGTACAGGGTCACCAAGGCGTGAGTGCCGTTGACATCCTTCAGGTTGATGATCTTCTCTTCGGGCTCGGAGAGCGTGTAGGGCTTCTGCAAACGGAGGGCTTCCAGCCAATAACGGTAATCGCCCGAAGCGTCCAGCAACCTTGCGGCTACTTTGTCGTCCAAATTCTTCCACCAAAGATTGAAGAACATAATGCGGTTGTCGATCTGCGCGCTGAGCTGCTGCATTTGCGCCATGAAAGCCTGAACTTTTTGATCCTGCGTGTCCTCTGCAAAACTCAGGAAGGCGAAGGCGCCCACTATGGATATCTGGCGGGTGACCCCTTCGTAATCCTGAAGAATAGCCACGAATTTCTTCTCCGCGACGTCCGCCGCGAGCTGCTCACGGTGCTTCTCAAATTCTGCAACTGAAGAATTGAGTTTCTCAAGCGCTTGCTCGATCTCGGGAGTTCCTAGACCAGGGAATAGTTCTTCGAGACTCCAACCTTTTTGTTCGTATTTCACGGCAACCATATTTCACTCCTGTGTATTGAAAGTATGTTCTAGGAATTCCTCAACACGTCAAACGTTAAAGCGTATATAGATCACATCCCCATCGGAAACGATAGAATCCTTCCCTTCGAGGCGCAGCCTACCTTGAGAGCGCGCCTCTGCCAGCCCACCCAGGGATACCAACGTCTCCCAATGGATTACTTCGGCGCGAATGAATCCGCGCGCCATATCGGAATGTACCGTCGCCGCGGCCTCCAGGCAGGTACCCCCGCGCGGCAGCGTCCACGCTCGAACTTCATCTTCATTTCCGGTGAAGAAAGAATGCAGCCCCAACGCATCATACGAGGAACGGATTACTCGCTCCCGGCCGGGCACCTCGATGCCAAATTCATCCAAGAATTCGACTGCCTGGTCCCCCGGCAGTTGAGCGATCTCCATCTCCAGCTTCCCCTGCAGTCCAAGCGCTGAAACACCCGCTAAAATTTCACCCATATCAGAGAGCGACTGGTCTTCTCCCAAGTTAACAACAATAAGTATCGGAATCAGGGTGAGCAATCCAAATCCCGTCAATGCGGCGAGATCCTCGGTAGAGAGCTTCATGCGTCGAAGTGGCTGCCCTTGATTCAAATGCGCCATGGCTCGTTGGAAAATGGCTTGTTCCCGCTCGACTTGCGCCTTTTCGCGCCCCCCTTTCTGCCGTTCTTCCTGCAATTTATCCAGGCGCCGTTCGACTGTGATCATGTCACTCAGAAGCAGCTCGCCATCGAGAGCGGCGGCATCTCGAGCGGGATCGACATCCCCCAGTGTAGAGGGGATACTCGGGTCTTGAAATCCCCGAACGACGAGCAGCAAACCGTCCATTTGCTCTATTTGATTGACAAGTGGACCGGGAAGTCCCTCACGACCCGCACCAACATTCATCCCGCCAATGTCAGCGTACGTGACCTTGGCGTATGTGGTTTTTTGGGGATTGAAGACTTCGCTCACCGCTTCGAGGCGCGCGTCAGGGACGTCAACCGAGGCCTCGTGAACATCCACACGTCCACGACCGGCCATGGTACCCGTCTCTAATTGTGCTCCTGTTAGGGCATTGAAAACTGTAGTTTTCCCGGAGGCCTCGAGGCCAATAATTCCTAAGCGCATAAGGTATAACTAAGCCCACGGGTTATCTTTGCGGGAGGTTATCTTGACCATCAACTTACACTTGACTATACTGTCCGAGCGCCGAAGTGGCGGAACTGGCAGACGCGCGCGACTCAAACTCGCGTTCCTTCGGGATTGTGGGTTCGATTCCCACCTTCGGCACCAGCGATTATAGCATAGGCAGCCCCGGGTCTCGGAAGTCCTGTCGGGGCTGTTGCCTTTGTTGCAACGATTCCGCCTCTATGGCACAATGCTCGCCAGAGGGCAACCATCGAATGAGAACGACATCACGCTTATTACTTGGGGTCTTCATCGGCATGCTTCTTGGCCTGCTCTTCGGCTGGGTGATTCGCCCTGTGGAATATGTCGACACCGCTCCTGAAGCGTTACGCGAAGATTTCCGATCGGATTATGTCCTCATGGTCGCCGAAGCCTACATCGTCGATCGCGACTTGGAGCTGGCAAGGTACAAACTCGCCTCGTTGGGATCTCACCCGCCCCTAAACTACGTCATCGATGCCATCGACTTCGGGGTGGAAAACGGCTTCAATAAAATCGACCTACAGACGCTGAACCTGCTCGCCGTCGACTTACGCTCCATCCCGCCTGCGCCCGAGATAGGTTTACAATGAGTCGATTAGGCAATTTCTCACTAATAATCGGCTTGCTCCTCGGCTTCGCCGCGGGGTTATTTTACAGCTGGACTATCAATCCCGTTGAGTACATCGATTCTTCCCCGGACTCGCTCCGTGAAGACTTTAAATCGGATTATTTGACCCTGATCGCCTCCGCCTATGTTGCCACCGGAGATGCAGATCGCGCTCGCGCCCGCCTCGCCTGGGTCCAAATCACCGATCCGGCCAGCACACTCGGTCGGATGGCCCAGAGCAGGTTAGCCGCTGGACGACCCGAGGCCGAAGAGCGCGCCCTCGCACAGCTTGCAGCTATGCTTGGCGAGCGCCCTTCGCCGTTGATTGCAACGCCTACGCCCCAAGGAGCGGCCACTACAACACCGCTCCCGCCAAGCCCCACTTTCACACCAACGGCAACCCCCAGTCCCACATCATTACCCACCGCGACCGCGAGCGCGCCTTTTTCACTCACTGCCAAGGATGAAATCTGCGATCCTGCGCTGCAAGAAGCCCAAATCCAGATCCTCATCCTTGATGCAGCCGGGCATGGAGTGGCCGGGGTTGAGGCGCTTATTGTCTGGGACATCGGTCAGAGTACGTTCTTCACCGGACTGAAACCCGAACTCGGACCTGGTTTTGCAGACTTCACCATGCAAGTAGGCGTGACCTATTCTCTGCAGCTAATTCAAGGTGATGGGCTAGAAACCGGCATTTCAACCGAGTCCTGTGCGGGTGGTGACGACGAACCGTTCGCTGGCTCGTGGCTGTTCACCTACCAGCAGTCCTCCGCACCCTGAGCGGTGCCTTGATGTCTGCGCTTAAACCTCCCGCAGGTTTGAAACCTGCGGGAGGTTAGATATGTACTACCCGTGGGCCGACACACGAGTCGACCCCTACGATTTAATTAGATTTTGGAACTGGGCAACGCTAACCCACTTGGCCCTTCACCGAATTTAGAGATGAATCTTCCTAAGATATGGATTGACAATCAGGTTGTGTTGTTTATGAGTAGGTTAGATTGCGCCGGCTTGAACAAGCCCGGTAAATATTAGGGCTGACTAAGAGTTCTTAGTCAGCCCTGAACGATTT
>JAUWFP010000012.1 GCA_030606845.1 Anaerolineales bacterium
AGAAGTAATCCATAAATTTTATAATAGCGTAGATTCGATGTTTCTTATTAGGGATGGGGAAATCCCAATTCGAATGGATCATTCTTTTGCATACAGACATAGAAATAAGGACTATTACCCATACAGAGATTTAACTTTTCAGGAGTTAACAGGTGTAATTTCTATACTCTTTAATAAAACTGCCTCCCCTCCAGCAGCAACCAAAATTGAAAAAAATAATGAAATTAGTAATGATTGGAACAAGAATCTTTCTTTGCTTTATAAAAACTCGGAATTGGCGATTGACCACACCGATGAGTTGGAAAGAAAGTTAAATTCAAATATTCCAATTGCTCTCTTCCCAGGGAATGAGATTGATTTGGAACTTGAACTTTTTGTTCTCTATCCTGTCAGAAAAAGGCTGGGCTTAGAAGAGGAAGACAAAATAACACCACGATCATTGGATATGGAGAATTTAGCTCCAATTTTTATCATTGCGCGTAATAAACCCCTCGGAGAATCAATAACGGCAGATGTGTTGAAATCATATATTAAATACGGTGCAAATTTAGAACTGAGATTATTATTAGAACATGGAGTTTGCAAAATAGTGGGAAGTGAACAACATTCGGTGGGTTTCCATTCATATGGAGTCGGCCAGGAAGTTAGCAAGGTATTAACACATGTTAAAAAAGAAAAGGGGATCATTATCACAATCGGTGACGACGCCGCCATAATGACGGACATTGTTGACTTGGATCGATTTCACATTGGGAAAGTGTCCGACACACTTCCTTCCAAGATGATGGGAATTCCGTATGGCAGTGGTTATATTCAATGGGTCCCACCTGGATTGCGTTTCGTCCTATCCTATCCCACCCCAGTCCAGACCGGAAAGGACTTCAGTAAAGCACTGAAAAGTTTCCAATATAAAAATTTATGCGATTCTCTGGGCGAAAGAAAAGTCTTACAAATATTAAAAAAAGATGCTGAGGAAAAAGGAACGCCGATCAGAACTGTATTAAAAGATTTAGATCATCCTGTTCACGAAAAAACAGAGGTAAGTTATTCTCACATTAATGGACTTTATTCCGATGGTTTACCCTGGGCGGGAGTTTTTGCAAAAATCATCATGCGCCATTCAAAGAAAAAATGGCAGTTTTCAGTAATGTCAACAGCAGAGAGGCCAAAAACCGTTTTAGATTTCGTGGAAGATTTTAATAAAACTGCTGGTAGAAACGCAAAAGTTGCTTGGAATGGCGGTTACATTTTAAATCCTGAGCTTGTTGGGAAATTAGGTATTCCGGAGAAGTTTATCGGTTCACCTTTAGGACTGATAATTTCAAACAAAAAGGTTCTTTCACCACCCTTATTTAACAAGCCTGCTTATATTGTTTTGCCAGACGGCACAATAAAAATTAAAAGGGTGAATTCATCAAATGGTATGACGATTTCGGATTCCTCGAACAGAATCGTGTTTTCTCCAGATACTTATAATCCAAAACATCCATTGAATACTCCCTGTTTTTACGATCTCCTTTTTCCTGATGATCAGCTGGAAGGAAATGGAAGAACTCTTGTCAGACTTACAGGCCATACCATCATAGATATAATTCACACAATAGAAAACGAAATCGTTCCGGTATTGCCCGTTGGACTTACCCTTTCCTTCCCCAAAGACCAATTCCCGAAAACTTGGGAAATGGGTATGGAATTGAATATAAAAATGAATGGTTGGGAGGAAATCGACTCAGCGATCGAAGCTGGGCCACAATTATTAAAAGGGGGAGAGGTTTGCATTGACATGGAGCTTGAGGGATGGAAAACTCAAAATTCAATAAAAACGCAGGCTGCCAGATTGGATTATCTTGATAGCCGGGGACCAAAAATCGCAGTCGGTATTGATAAACACGGCGATCTAACTGTTTTGACAATCAATGGAAGAATTAGAGAATCGGTGGGCGCGACCCATGGTGACATGGCTGAAATATTGAAAACACAAGGAATGGAATATGCCATGGGCTTCGACCCAGGTGGCAGCAGCACCCTTGTTGTGGATAACAAAGTTTTAAATATCTCGCCCTATAACTCTGATTACGAGAAAGACGTTTATTCACTTCCGCCTGAACCAAGGGCGATTGCAAACGCTTTAATAATAAGTGAAACTTAGATAGCGTTTTATTTTCAAGTCCTAAGGTTGGATGTTTGGATTCGCTGGACTAGCCCACCAGGACAGGCGAAGCAAGGACCTTATGGTTGTAATCCTGGCTAGCCCTCATGAAATTTGTCTAGTGACTGCAGTTCTTACAAATACGTTACCCGGAACCAAAATCCGGATGGAAAACGGAACCAGAGATGGGTCTTTAAAACACAACCGTAGTCCACACGGCTACCCACTTTAAATTTACAACAAGGTTCGCGAAAATCGAGATCGGTGTGGACCGCGGTAGCGGTTCTAGACCACTGGGTTCACATCCGTGCGGTCATGCCCAGGTGACTTCTTCTGTGCATTTCCCTCAAGGAAGAATTCTAATTCTCCAATGAGAACTGGTATTCTCGAAATCCATAAGATTTCTTTCGGATTATGGTCTCTCTGTAGTCCCCCCAATTAAAATCCATTTCAACACGATTTCCGCTTGGAATTACTACACGAGGAAGCTGGTGAGATACTGCTTGCGGGAGTAATCATAAATCAAAAAAGCGAGGGTACGTTGATCCCTCGCTCTTAATATTGAAACACCCATCTTGCATGAATAAAACAATCGTGGCATGACGGCAGAATAACCCATTATCCCGTAAAGTACCTCACCACTGCATCCAGCGCCGCATCCCTTTGAGGATGTCCACCCTCCCACCAGCGAAACCGACATACTCTCTTTCCTGACACCTGGTGCATCAAAGCTAGCACTTAAGATCGCACCGAGGGTGCGCTTCCATTCCTGTGCTCTCCCCTCCTAATTTATTAACTTGCCGGCAACCCGAATGTGTTACTGACGACCTTCATTAATTTGGCAAAAAGCTGACTTGACAAAGCATACCTTACTGGGGTACTGTATATGTACTATCCAAATCGTTTTGGATGGGAGAAATTCTTCGTATTCTCAACAAGGATTACCGGGCCTTGCCAGTTACGATACGCGACGTCGCTAAGAAGCTTGATCTTTCGGTCACAACCGTCTCTCGTGCGCTGGCCGGGTATGACGATGTGGCTTCTGCAACCCGCGACCTCGTCATCGAGACTGCGGACGAAATGGGCTACGTCCCCCAGCACGCGGCGAGGCAACTGCGTCGTCAACGCACCGAAACCATCGGCTTGATTTTTCCAACCTCAGGGTCACGTTTCTCTGATCCCTTCTTCAGCGAATTCATAGCCGGAATCGGCGATGAAACCAGCAAAAGGTCCTATGACCTGCTCGTTTCTGTCGCCCCGCCAGGCGAGGCTGAAGAGCGCGCTTATCATTTATGGACCAACTCACGTCGCGTAGATGGCTTCATCCTGGTTCGAACGCGTGTGGATGACTGGCGCATCAGCTACCTCACCAAAGAGAATTTTCCCTTCACCTCCTTCGGCCGCAGTAAAACACTTGAAACATCACCGCATATTGGCGTGGATGGGTGCTCTGGGGTCAAAGATCTCGTGAAACACCTCATTGGCCTGGGGCATCGAAGGATCGCCTTCATTGGGGCTTCTGAAGAGCTCACTTTAGTAGGCGATCGCCTCGAGGGCTACCAGGCAGGCCTAGAAGAAGCACATATTACCTATGATCCCGACCTAGTCCTTGAGGGTGACCTCACACGCGCGGGAGGGTATGAGGCAACAAAAAGATTGATCGGACGCTCACCCTACCCGACAGCCATAATCGGCGTGAATGACCTCACCGCGCTGGGTGCGATCCGCGCCGCCCAAGAAGGCGGTCTGATCGTCGGCAAGGATCTCGCCATCGCTGGCTTCGATGGTACCGTAGCCGGCGAACACGCTCACCCTACGCTCACAACTGTCTACCAGCCTGTATACGAGATCGGGCGCCAAGTGAGCGCAATGCTCATCGACCTGATTGAAAATCAGGCAGGATCCGAATTGGAAAACCTAATCCGTCCCCGACTTATCGTTCGCGATTCGACATTGAACAGCAAACCTGCCCCCGCGGATTGAAAGGAGAACAAAAGAGGAAACCTAAAAAACTCTCTACCGCACTCTACAGCTGTGTGAATCCGTACATCGGTCCCATATTTATCAGACCACACGCATCACGACCGATCACACATTGAATAAACACCCTTGTCACGGGTGAAAGGAGGCAAAACTCAGGGTCAGGAACACGAGATATATATACCAACTTCCGCAACACTAATCGTTGTTAATCGAAACAGAGGAGAAAAAGAGATGAAACATTTTCGTTATGTCCTACCCGCGCTACTGATCGCCAGCTTTGTGCTTGCCGGCTGCGCCCAGCCAACACCAGAGACCATCATCGAGACCGTCGAGGTCCCAGGCGAAGTCGTAGAGGTTGAGGTGCCAGCAGAACCCATCGACAAGACCATTGTTGAGTTCTGGACCACCGACAATGAGGAAGATCGCGTCGACCTCTACGAAGCCATAGCTGCAGCATATATGGCCGACCACCCGGACGTCGATCTTCGCATCGTCCCCATCGATGAAGGTAGCATCACCCAGCGCATCGCAACTGCACGGGCTGCAAATCGCCTGCCGGACATCGTCCGCATGGGCATCGAGCGCGTAGCCGCCTTCGCCGCTGATGGCATTCTTGACGAGGATGCGGCAGTTGCAACCATCGCCAGCATTGGCGAGGACGACTTCCGCGCGGGACCGCTGGCTATGGTCGTCGACCCCGCAACCGGCAAGTATTCCGCAGTTCCCTTTGACGGTTGGATCCAGGCCATTTGGTACCGCACCGACGTTTTCGAGGCGGCCGGCCTGGACGCACCGACAAGCTGGGACACCATCAATGCCGCTTGCGAAACACTACCAGGCGCGGGCAATCTTCTGTACGCCCTGACACTTGGCACTGATGCTGGACAGAACTACGGCCATCAGGTTTTCGAGCAGGTCGCGATGTCCAATGATGCCTGGCCTTTCGACGCTGACGGCAATGTCACGATGAACACACCCGAGATGATCGCGGCGCTCAAGTTCTACACCGACTTGCAGAGCTGCGCGGTTCCCGGCCCGCAATACTGGCGCGGGGCACGCGAAGCGTATGAGCTCGATCAGTCCGGTATGCTGTTCTACAGCACCTATATCATGGACGATCTTGTCGACGGTTCCGGTCTCGCCGACGGTGGCAGTGTCGATATCACCATTACCGATCTCGCCGGGAATACCGGTTTCGCTTCTGAGATGGCCGGTCCAAACGGCTCCGCTTCCTACGGCCAGTTGGTCACCCTGGGCATTATGCAGGGTGCTGATCCTGCAGCACAGGATGTGGTCAAGTTCTTCATGACCGGCGATAATTATCTCGACATCCTCGCCCTCGCCCCCTTCGGCAAAGTCCCAACGCTGAAGAGCGCAGTTGAGGGTTGGGGTGAGCTCAGCGACTACTTCGCGAACTACTCTGACGAGACACTGGCGCAGATCGCCGGTGGTTTCGATACGATGCAGCGCTGGCTTTTCCGCCCGGACTACGATGCCACGGAGAGAGCTGTGGTCGGTGACATTGAGGGACGCTTGTTGATCCCGACGGTCATCAGCAATATCGCTCTCGAAGGAATCATGACTCCAGAGACTGCAGCTCAATTCCTGCAGGAGCAGGTTGAGCTACTGTTGGCGGAACGATCCGAATAGCGTCTTAGTGCTCTCTGAACAGAGGGGGCCTGGCTCATCGCCGGGCTCCCTCACTTAACTCCACTTATCATCAAGCAGCTTCCTTACGGGTATTTACCCTCGCGGATCTTTCCGCGGAAAGGAGCCCGATGACTGCCACCACGCAACACAAGCAATCGTCTTTTGCGAAACGCTGGAAGTCACTCGAATCACGCGAGGGTAGACTCGCCTGGGGCCTTGTCCTCCCAACGGCACTTATCGTCTTCGGATTGATCATCTTTCCGGCAATCTTCAGTATATGGATCAGTTTCCATGATGTCGGTCTGCATAACCTGAACGATGTTTTCCATGCTCCATTTGTAGGCTTTGATAACTATTCCAAGGTATTTCAGGACTTTGCCTTCAAATTTCAAGGGAGGCAAAGTTGGGGAGCAGCAGTTACCAGCATAGTGTACTCCTTCCTCGCCACGATACTGACCCTGATCGTAGGACTTATCGCCTCACTTCTCTTAAACCGTCCTTTCCGCGGCAGAGGAATTGCCCGGTCCATCTTCCTTTTCCCGTATGTTGCACCAATTGTAAGCGTTGCATTCGTTTGGCGATGGATCTTGGACCCGCGCCCCTCAGGTGTGCTCAACGATGTTCTCATGCGCTTGGGCCTCATCGATTTGCCGGTTGCATTCCTGGCTACACGTGGGTTGGCCCTAGTCATCGTCATCTTCTTCGAGGCATGGCGCTATTTCCCCTTTGCCATGCTCATGATACTTGCCCGTCTTCAGGCGATCGACAACACACTGTATGAGGCAGCCGACGTCGATGGCGCGAGCGCGTGGCAGAAATTTCGCTTCGTGACAATTCCCGAACTCCGGTATGTTCTGGGTGCCCTCTTCTTGCTCCGCCTGATGTGGACCTTTAACAAATTCGACGACATCTTCCTGCTCACCGGAGGAGGATTCGGAACCAAGGTGCTGCCCGTCTTGACCTACGAGTTCAGTTTCCGACTATTAGACTTCGGAAGGGGCGCCGCAACGGCGATGATCCTCTTGGTCATCCTTGTTGTCTTCATGGCGTTTTACGTCGGGATCGTTATGCGGAATGTCGATGCTGAATAAGAGGTGCAACCATGACTGACACACGGAAACAAGGGACACGATCTCGGGGCGAACAGCTCAGCATCCTTGACCGGACTGCACGCTGGATAACCCTGCCTCGTTTCATCTTCGCAGCCACACTTTTCTTTTTTCTCACCAGCATCCTATTTCCATTCTATTGGATGATCAGTTCATCTTTCAAAACCCGCGCTGAAATCAGCGGGCGTGCACCTGTCTACATCCCGAGCGAATGGCGCCTTGATGCCTATCAAGAACTGTTCGATCCCGAAAGCCCTATCGGCAGATTCGGTACGAACATCGTTAACAGTGTCAAAGTCGCCATCCCTACTGCGCTCATCGCCGTGATTCTTTCAACGCTTGGTGCCTATGCTGTTGCCCGGCTGAAATTCCGAGGAAAGGACGTCCTGCTCAACTCCATTCTCATGGTGTATCTATTCCCTGGAGTCTTGTTAATCATTCCATTATTCGCCATGCTCGCTCAAATAGGCGCCAAAGTAGGGTTCAACGTTCAGGACAATCTCGCTGTCCTGGTTGTTACCTACCTGGCAACGACGCTGCCGGTGGCACTATACATGCTCGCAAATTACTTCAGGACCATTCCGGCTGAGATAGAGCAGGCCGCTTTGATCGATGGTTGCAGCCGATTGGGTGTCATTTGGCGCATTACGCTGCCGTTGGCTGTTCCCGCGCTGGTCTCTGTAGCCATTTACACCTTCATGATCGCCTGGAACGAGTTTCTGTATGCACTCGTTTTTCTCAACAGCCGCGAGCTGTTCACGATGCCCATCAAGATCAACACAATCTACAATGAGCCGCAGCCGATACCGCACGTCGTTATGGCTGCTTCTACACTGATGACTCTCCCGGTTGTCTTTCTCTTCCTTGCGTTGGAACGTTTCCTAACAGAAGGGCTTTCGGCCGGAAGCGTGAAAGGTTAAATTCAAAGTCACCCGGATGTGCTGCATCGCCTGCAACGTTGTAGGAATCCTCGAGAACGGAGGAAGGTGAGAGGCGCTGACGCATTCAATAGCCTTCTTTTTCAATGGAAGACCAATGCTTCTTGCGTTGGCTCCAGTCCTGAACATGGATTACGCGATAAGTAGACTTCGATGGAGGCGTGCATAAAGTATCAGGAGAGACATTGCCTGGCGTTCATTTCCCAAATACAATCCGGAGTTCTGAAGCAAGCAGAAACTGCACTGCAGCGGTTTCCTGCCCTCACCCATCAACTAAGGTTCCTAATTCGCAGGTATGGGACGGGCTGGGTCGAGCGAATCAGTACAGATGGCTCTTCATCATCTAGATTTGAGCCAAGAAAAAGGATGTGTTCGTAGCTTAAGGATCTATCCAGAGTTATTCTCAAGGATCGAATAAACAAGAACGTATCTTTATGTTAAACTCAGAGGAAAATGAAGAACGGTCCCTTTATTCCAGCAACGGTTGAGAGACTCAAACGGCATCTCGCTCTGCTATATGGCGAATCAAATATCAGCGATATCCTCCCGCGTCTTGAACGAATCATTCAAAATCACCTGGCACAATCCCCATCGAATGCTGCCCATGCCGGTCCTCTAACTGAAGAGGACGTGGTTCTTATTACCTACGGCGATCAAGTCCTGCGCAGCGGCCAGCTACCGCTTAAAGCGCTGAGTTCTTTTCTTCAAACCCATCTAAAAGAGATCGTCAGCAGCGCACATATCCTGCCCTTCTTTCCATATTCTTCCGACGATGGCTTCTCCATAATTGACTACCGCCTTGTGAACCCGGTTATCGGCAGATGGGAGGACATCACAGAGATTGCATCCGATTTCCGTTTGATGGTTGACTCGGTGGTCAACCACATCTCAGTGAAAAGTGATTGGTTTCAGGGTTTCTTACAAGGCGATCGCCATTATCAAAACTACTTCATATCCGTCGATCCAGAAGAGGATTTATCAATGGTTGTGCGTCCGCGCGACTTACCTCTGCTTACTCCTTTCGATACCCATAGTGGTCAAATATATGTCTGGACAACCTTCAGCGCCGATCAGGCCGATTTGAACTATGGCAATCCAGAAGTCCTCTTAGCGATCATCGACGTGCTCCTTTTTTACATTCGCCAGGGGACCCAATTGATCCGTTTAGATGCCATAGCCTTTCTATGGAAGGAAATCGGTTCTGCGTCCATTCACCTTCCGCAGACCCATGCCATCGTCCAATTAATGCGCACGATCGTGGATGCCATCGCACCGTGGGTCTATCTAATCACGGAGACAAACGTCCCTCATCGTGAGAATGTCTCTTACTTTGGTGACGGAAACAATGAAGCACACCTCGTATATCAGTTCGCCTTGCCCCCTCTTGTACTGCACACCCTTTTATCCGGTGATGCTGGAAGCCTGACTGCTTGGGCCTCTGAGCTTGAAACTCCTTCCCGAAACACAACTTTCTTCAACTTCCTCGCTTCCCACGACGGTATCGGTCTGCGACCTGCTCAAGACTATCTCTCTAGCAGTGACATAGACCGTCTCGTCGAGTGGACGGAAGAATGTACGGGTGGAGTGTCTTATCGTCGTGTAGGCGAAGTCGAAAGGACTCCATACGAACTCAACATCACGTATTTCGACGCGCTGAGGGATCCAGGCAGCGCCGATACCCCTTCCCCAAGATGGATTTCCCGTTTCATCTGCTCTCAAGCCATCATGCTATCTATGGCTGGTATCCCAGGGATCTACTTCCATAGCCTGTTTGGATCAAGAAATGACCTGATGGGCGTCGAAGCAACCGGTCGATTGCGGTCGATCAATCGCGAAAAATTTCAAGCGGATGATCTCGCTCAAAAGCTCTCTGACCCCACGAACACAGCATCGCAGATTTACCGCGCGTACTGCCGATTGTTGATGGCTAGAAAAAGCCATCCTGCCTTTAATCCATATGCCCCTCAACGCGTACTCAATTTACACCCCTGTATATTCGCTCTGCTGCGCACAGACCCTGATGGACTCAGGCGGATGATCTGTTTACATGAGGTGGCTGGCAAGACAACCAGATTGAATGTGGATATTCACGAGTCAGCCACCACTCATGCCGTCGATATTCTAACTGCCGAGGAACTTGACCTCCGCTCATGCGAACTTGAACCCTATCAGGTTCGCTGGATCACTCTCGATGAGTAAACGATACTGTGAGACCGCTCTGAGCTACGATCCGAACTCGCTACTATCACACCGCAGCCGTTGAGAACAGAGGACGTCTACCGTAGATACAACACAATCGCAAATCACCCTTCCATGATGCAAACACCCCCTCTATCAAGATCAAGCCCTTTACCTTATAGTCCTGAAGATTTTTTCGGTATTTATTCCAACCAGGTCTTCACATCTCGAATTTCCACACCCTTATTCCGATCGAATAATTGCGCACAGAGCTGTTTTACGATATCTTCTCCATCAGTTTTCAACAACCCCTCGACCAGAGCCCTTGGTTGATGTGCGTTGATCTATCGTGGACAATCTTACCGAGGTCCCGCCGGACAAGAATGATGCTTACTGTATTAAGAGAAACGCTGCTTATTCGCACATTTATTGAGCTGTTCGGCGAAAACCCCACTCACAATAAACCTCAAAATCGTACTGAGGCCAGGGAGCGATTTTTTCGTCTTCTGACATCAAACACCTTCATTTCGGAGATACTATGAACTCCACACCCAGTCGAATCGGCTTCGTATCGACCCGTTTTTCAGGCACCGATGGCGTCTCGCTCGAGACTGAGAAGTGGGCTACAGTTTTTAAACAGATGGGGCATGAGTGCTTTTACTTCAGTGGTGAGTCGGATCGCCCAGAGGAATCCTCCGTCGTCGTCCCTGAAGCGCACTTTAAGCACCCCGACATAGAAGCTATTAATCGCGATCTCTTTGACGACATTTCCCGCTCGTCGAAAACTTCCGGGCTTATCCAAGCCATCCGCTTCCATTTGAAGCAGCACCTTTACCAGTTCCTGAGAACCTTCGATATCAATCTTCTGGTTATTGAGAACGCATTCGCAATCCCAATGAACGTGCCCCTCGGTCTGGCAATGAGCGAACTCATCGCCGAGACGAACATCCCGACGATCGCACATCATCACGACTTCGCCTGGGAGCGCAATCGCTTTGCTGTCAACGCCGCCGGGGACTACCTTCGCTCTTCTTTCCCACCGATCCTGCCCTCGATCTACCATGTTGTGATCAATTCTTTCGCCGCACAGCAGCTGGCCCTGCGGACCGGTGCCCGCTCATTGCTCATCCCTAATGTTATGGACTTCGATAACCCGCCGCCTTCTGCCGACGAGTACACACTCGATCTGCGCGAGTCCCTTGGAATAGGACCAGAACAGCACTTCCTCCTCCAGCCAACACGCATCGTGCCGCGCAAGCGTATTGAACTCGCCATCGAGCTGACACGAAGGATCGATTCCGATAGCGTGCTTGTGATCACACATCAATCTGGAGATGAGGGCTCAGCATACGAACAACGGGTACGTGAATATGCCGATCTAATGGGTATCCACGTCATTTTCGGATCAGAGATTGTCAACCATAACCGAGGCAAAACGGATGATGGCCGCAAGGTTTATTCGCTTGCAGACACCTACCAGCAAGCAGATTTAGTCACATACCCCTCGACGATTGAGGGTTTCGGGAACGCTTTCCTGGAGACACTCTACTACAGCCGCCCGCTTGTAATCAGCAACTATGCCATCTTTAAGACCGATATCCAACCGAAAGGGTTTCGCGTAATCGGCTTCGATGATTTCATTGAAGACGAAACTGTAAAGAACGCGATCGAAATCCTCGAGGATCCATCGATCGGGGAAGAAATGGCGGAGCATAACTATCAGATCGCTCGCCGTCATTACTCCTATCGCATACTTGAAACCAGTTTGGCCACTATCTTGAACCAATGCATGGGATCATGATTGTAGATCATCGACCCAAACATCATAAACCTTGGAGTTAATCCTTCTCGTGACCCAACAAACACAAAACAACGAACGTTCGCTTTTTCAGACGGTATTTCTCTCGCCTGAAGAACCTCGCCTGCGAGCAGGTTGGCGCCTGCTTCTACACACGCTTTACTATCTGGCGATAACGGTGACGCTTACCCTCGGCGCGCTACTCTTCTATCGAGGTGAGTTTGGGGTCAACACAACGTCAATTTCGCCCGACATCATGATTGGGTTTGTGAGTATCCTGTCTGCAACCTATCTCGCTCGCCGTTTTCTTGATTACCGCAGTTTTTCATCCCTCGGCCTCCAGATCGACCGGAGTACCCTCTCCGACCTGATCGTTGGATTTTTCATTCCTGGTCTTTTGATGGCCTTGATCTTTCTTGTCGAATACGCTGCGGGTTGGACACAATTCCAGGGTTGGTCCTGGCAGACTGTGGGGATATCCCAATCGGCCATTGGCCTGTTAGCCGGTCTTTCTGCTTTCATCATGGTCGGCATCAGCGAAGAGATTCTCAGCCGGGGCTATCACCTACAAAACCTTATCGAGGGCTTGAACCTTCACTGGGCTCTGTTTCTCTCATCGAGTGTCTTTGCCCTCTTGCACCTCTTTAACCCCTCCAGCAGCTTAATGTCTACCCTCGGTCTACTTGCCGCGGGTTACTTTCTGGCTTATGGGTGGGTGCGGACCCGCAAACTGTGGCTTCCCATCGGCCTCCATATCGGCTGGAACTTCTTTGAGGGAAATGTGTTCGGTTTTCATGTTAGCGGGATTGATACTTTCCGTCTGCTTCTGCACACCCCTTCCGGTCCGGAATTTATCACCGGCGGGCCCTTCGGTCCTGAAGCAGGGTTGATCGTCCTCCCGGCGATGCTGCTCGGCGCCTGGCTGGTTAAACTGTACACACGCGATCGGGTCAAGATTCAATCCAAAAACGCCTGAGCACCCAAAACCTACATCAAGCAAGACAAAGTTAGTTTTCCTCAACTACACCCCAACCTTCGCTGGCATCTTTGCCATATGAAAAGACCATCTTCTCCAATCTCTCTTCTTGCACTCTCGGGCAGGATGCTCCTTTTATAGTTATTGCAGGTTTCGCCGAACCGGCTGCACATGGGGGCGATGAGACTTGCCACATACACATAAGCCAAAAGTCGCGCTTGACTCAAAGGAACGTTTGTTCTATACTGCGACTAATCTAGAACATCTGTTCTCTATGGAGGTCGGCCATGTCCACTTATGCTAGAACCACTCGCCCCAAGCTGGGTTTCCAGCTAAATGCAGTCGTACGCAACACTCTCGACCGCATTAAGATGCCGCGCACATCCCTGTTCGGCCTGATCATGATCGGTGCACTGATCGCCTTCGAAGTCTTTAACTACGGGACGACTGAGTTCGCCCTCACGGATCTTCTAGGCAGCCTGCGATTCGCTGGACTGCGCTGGTCAACAATCCTCGCCCTCGCCTTCTGCAGCATGGACTTCGCCGGGATCGCGCGCTTGTTTTCACCCGATCAAGGCGACAGTCGCTCTGGAGAACTCTGGTACCTTCTTGGTGCCTGGCTCCTTGCCGCAACGATGAACGCGATGCTCACATGGTGGGCAGTTTCCCTCGCCCTCATTGGGCACGCAGGCCTGGGAAATGAAATCCTGGGACGCGAAGCCTTACTCAGTTCTGTTCCGGCGTTTGTCGCTCTTCTCGTTTGGCTTATTCGCATCCTGATGATCGGGACCTTCACGCTTACCGGAAAACGTCGGATTAACAAAGCATCGCCTCGCTCAACAGCATCCAGGCGCACCGCGAAGCGTGCATCGACCGCAACCAGGGCGATGCCAACCGAGAACCCAGCACACACTTCTATCAGGGAACATCCTAAACAAAAACCTCAGCCCAGGCGCAATGGCAACTACCGCCAACAGCCCCTTTCAGCCAAACCACAGCGTTCCCGCTAATCCGTTATGGGCTTGCACACCTGGTGCGAAATGAAGAGGGAGAACATCCCGCAGGATGATCACAGCAATCTCGGTTTTCCTGCATGTTCTCCCTCTGTCCCCGTTCACAGCATCCCTCTAATCCTCTTAGTCGCGCTTGCATTCACAACCGCAACCTCCTTTAGCGCGTTACGCGTGCACTTTCTTGCCGTCGTCAATGATAAAGCTACAACCTCAACATCCAGCTCCAATGCAATCAATGCGCTAATCGGTGAGCAAATTTCGAATCAGCCCGTTGATCTTTCTCAGGATCTCAATCTAAATGCATTTACACCAGAAGTTCAACGTTGGGGTGTTCAAATTGAGCGCTGGGCAGAAGATTATGACCTCCCCGTGGAACTTGTGGCCATCGTTATGCAAATCGAATCTTGTGGTGATCCCACAGCAGTCTCGAGTGCCGGCGCCCGCGGTTTATTTCAAGTCATGCCCTTCCATTTTGGCGCTGGTGAGGATTGGATGGACTCCGAGATCAATGCCACACGTGGCATGGAATATCTCGCGCGTTCGTACCAGTTATCCAATGGGAAGATTGACTTAACACTTGCGGGTTATAACGGCGGACATAGTGTCATCGCCCGCCATCCATCTACCTGGCCGGCCGAGACCCAGCGATACGTTTATTGGGGAGCGGGGATCTGGGGAGACCTCGGCAGCGACACCATTCCTAGTCCCACCTTGAATGAGTGGCTAATCGCAGGGGGTGAACATCTATGCAGACGAGCCTTAGATGTCTCAATACTCAATTATTCCCAAACCCGTTATACCGATAATGGGTCTTCACCAATTGGCTAGGATGTGATTCTCAGCTGAGGGGGTTCTCTACTGCGCGATCACGGACAGCTCCCATCCAGGCGGAATCTGTATTCACACTTATTCGCCCTTTGGGGCCACATCAAGAGAACTAAATTCTCCCTCTTCCTGCGGACCACACGATCCTTCAAGCAACGGGAGAGAGACGATAAAAGTCGTGCCCTTACCAACGGATGATTCAACTTTGATATCTCCACCATGATGGCGAGTAATCCAGTACGCAATCGACAATCCCAGGCCGGCGCCGGCACCCTTGTTCCTGTTTCGTGATGGGTCCCGTCGATAAAAGCGCTCGAATATTCTGGACAACTCGTCTTCCGGTATACCGGGTCCTTCATCAACTACGCTGAGTTTGGCCCATTGCCCTTCACACTTCAATCCTATTTGCACTTCGCTCGCGTCCGGGGCATGCTCAAGTGCGTTTGCGACCACATTTAACAATACTTGCTTCAGCCGGTCACGGTCACCGACCACGCGGGCTTGGTCCTCGCCACCAATGCGCACTTTTACCCTTCCTCCTGCAAGAACCTTAGCTTGCCGATACACTTCTAACATCAACGTATCCAGTTCAACCGGGTCCCTTGAGAAAGGAAGTTTTCCCGTCTCAGCCTGCGCCAGTAATAGCAGGTCACTTACAAGGCGTGTAAGCCGATCTACTTCTGAACTGATTGCATCCAATGACTCCTCGTCAGCAACGCCAAATTGCCGGATAAGATCGACATTTCCCCGGATGGCTGTTAGTGGCGTTCGAAGTTCATGCGACACATCAGCGAGGAACCGTTTCTGTGTATTAAAAAGACCTTCCAGTCTTTCCATGGTTGCATTGAAAGCTTGAATCAACCTTCCCACTTCGTCCGTCTTCTGTCCTATGAGAGGGATCCTTCGTGAGAGATCATCTGTTGCCGTAATTTGAATAGCAGTCTGAGTAACTTGATCAAGTGGACTCAGCGCCGCACTCGCTACTAAATAGCCAATTATCGCAGCAACAATCAACGCCATGAGTTCTCCCACCAGAAGCATGATCAACAGCGTTTGAGAAACTAAATTGACAGTCGCCAAAGATGTGCCAAGCTGTAAATACCCCAAGACCTCGTCCCCGGGCGTTGATACAACTGGCACGGTCAGTATTCGGTAATCTACCCCCAGAATATTTTTAGTGCTGAAAACATTTTCATCCATGGAGAGATTATTAGGATCGAAGGCGCTTTCCACTGGCGGCGCATTTTCTGACTGCCACACGATCTCCCCATCATCCCGCAAGATCTGAACCGAGACATTGGAAGTTAGATCTAAGGCTCTAAGAGTAATGGCCAAATCCTCCGGAATTCCATCCGCCATCGTAAGCAGGATGTCATCCGCGGTGCGATCAAGTGTGCTTTCTATCTGGTTTGTGAGGTTAAAGGAGACCGAAATATAGACTAGACTGCCGAAGAGGATCAAGACAACAGCAAGAACAGCGGTATACCAGAGCGTTAAACGAGCACGAAGAGTCACGAATCTTCTCGAAGAACGTATCCAACGCCTCGCACAGTATGGATGAGGCGCGGTTCTCCTTCTGATTCTGTCTTTTGTCTCAGGTAGCGCACATAGACCTCGATGATATTGCTCTCTCCCCCAAAATCATAGCCCCACACACGGTCGAAGATCAGATCTCGGGTGAGGACTTGTCGCGGGTTGCGCAAGAAGAGCTCCAGAAGTTCATACTCCTTTGCGGTCAGTTCGACCACCCGCTCGCCCCGAAACACCTGATGCGTCCCTGTGTCCAGCCGCAGATCAACAAAAGTTAGAATTTCCGGTGCTTCCGTCTTAGCTCGTCTAACAAGCGCCCTGATTCGCGCTAAAAGTTCATTTAGAGCAAAAGGTTTAACAAGATAGTCATCTGCCCCGGCATCCAAGCCCAGTACACGATCGGACACTGACTCTTTCGCAGTAAGCATTATGATTGGCAAATCACTTGCGGCGCGCAATCTCCGGCATACTTCCAAACCATCCAAACCTGGTTCGATCTCAGGAAGCATCCAATCGAGGATAACCAGATCGGGAGCGTTATCCCTCGCAACCTGAAGCCCTTCTGTCCCGTTCACCGCCGTCAGAACGCGGTATCCCTCGTACGCCAAACCTCGGCGCAAAAATTGCAGAATTCGCTCTTCATCTTCGACGATCAATATCTTCTCATGCATTGAACACCTGGTTCCTCGGCGCCGTGTTTATCATGCAAAGTCCCCGGTTGTGTCGGGGCGATGTCCCACGCGATTTGTGGGGCCAAGTCTCCGGCAAAAGGGAGTGGGATGCAACGCCGTAGGGATACCCAGCATAGCAAAACTTCATCTTAATCCGGTTGAGTTGCAACTAGCAGGGTTTATACCACAGCGCCGGAGGAAATGGATGAAGCCGCCTCAGAGGGCGGCTCCATAATTGCTATTTGTGCGTGTACTACGCTAGTTCGATAGTAGCGCCTGCTGTCTCGAGCTTGCTCTTTGCATCTTGCGCAGCTTCTTTACCTACCTGCTCGAGAACCTTCGCTCCCGCTGTTTCGGCGAGGTCCTTTGCATCTTTCAAGCCAAGCTGAGTGATCTGGCGGAGGGCCTTGATGACATCAATCTTCTTAGGTCCAACATCCTTAATAATCACATCGAACTCGGTCTTCTCGTCCGCATCTTCACCCGCACCTGCTGCGGCTCCAGCAGCTGCAGCAACAGCAACCGGTGCTGCAGCTGAAACACCCCACTTCTCTTCCAGTAACTTGGTGAGTTCAGCAGCCTCAAGGATGGTTAGTTTGCTGAGGTCCTCTGCAATTTTTTCAATGTTTGCCATCGTTTACGATCTCCTTTTTATTGTTTTCTTTTACTATTTTTCTTAAGTTGAATTTACGCCGCCGTAGCTTCTTTTTCAGAATACGCCTTTACGACGGTCACTACTTGGCGCACAGAACCCGATAACACCCTGGCGATCTGAGATGCTGGCGCCTGTAACATACTGAGCAACTGGGCTTGGATAACGGGCATCGGCGGTAGTGCCGCCAAGCTCTTCACTCGGGCGCTATCGTAAATTTCCCCGTCGATAACCGCACCCTTTACCTGAAATGCTTTTGTCCCTTTGGCGAGGTCGACGATTGCTTTCGCCAATCCTGTGACATCTTCGCTTGTCGCCCCGATCGCTGTTTGTCCATCAAGAATACCCTCAGGTTGCGGCATCCCGACATCATCTATCGCTAGCTTCGCCAGTGTATTCTTGATCACGTAGAACTCGCCGCCAATCTCGCGAATCCTCCCTCTCAGCTCTTCGAGCTCCTTAACACTCAACCCTGAATTCTCCGTGAATATCAAAGCTGTATTCCGGTTAAAGATGTCCTTGTACTGAGCAACTAATTCTTCCTTCTGTTCTCGTGTGATTGCCAATTCCACCCACCTCCTTGTATAAACAAAATTAACCTCTGCTTCGCGATGACCATTGAAGCAAAGGCTAATAAAGAAAGCGATGATTGCGGTCTTACTGCTTTCAAGCCTTCACCTGGGCAGGAGATTAAGCCATCAATTCGTTACTCGGCACCTGCTGTCTCTGGCGAAGCGGCACGTTCTTTTCCGTGAAAGGTATCTGCCTCAGTTCACTCCTGTGCCTATTCTACCACTGCTATTGCTGCGCTGGGCTCAATTCGTATCCCCGGTCCCATCGTGCTCGTGACTGTGATCGTTCGGAAAAACGCTCCCTTTGACGCGGCTGGCTTTGCTCGCCGAACCGAATCTATAAGCGCAGAAAAATTCTCGAACAATTTTTGCGTTTCAAAGGATGCTTTTCCAATAGGGACATGTAAGTTGGCGGTCTTATCTGTTCGGAATTCTACCCTGCCCGCCTTCAGTTCCTTAATCACGCGTGGTAAATCGTCATCGGGAACAACGGTCCCCGCCTTTGGGTTTGGCATTAAACCGCGAGGTCCCAGTATCTTTCCCAGTCGCCCTACCGTGCTCATCATTTTCGGTGTTGAGACTGTGGCGTCGAACTCAAACCAACCATTTTGGATTTTTTTAATAATTTCATCGTCGACGATGTAATCCGCGCCTTCTTTTTGAGCCTCTCGTGCAGCATCACCCTCTGCAAATACAAGAACGCGAACAGTTCGCCCAAGGCCATGCGGCAGCATTACAGTGTCACGCACCTGTTGATCGGCATGTCGTGTATCGACGCCAAGTCGTATGTGTACCTCAATGGTGCCGTCGAACTTCGTAAACGAAGTCTCCTGCGCCAACTTCAGTGCTTCCATCGGTTCGTATTGTTTCGCCTGATCTATCTTCTCAAGTGCTTCGAGATACTTTTTTCCATGCTTTGGCATTTCAAATACTCCCTGTGGTCCTCGCGGGTTGGTCTACGCCAGCCCTCCCACTAATTTTCAAGCGTACCCTCGACAACGATACCCATATTTCGCGCCGTCCCCTCTATCTGGCGCATTGCTCCTTCGATGTCGACTGCATTCAAATCTTTCATCTTGATCTCAGCGATCTCACGAACCTGGTCCCGTGTGACCTTACCAACTTTTTCCCGGTTTGGCTCGCCAGATCCCTTCTCGACGCCTGCCGCTTTGCATAATAGAACCGCGGCTGGGGGAGTCTTCAATATAAACTTAAAGGAACCATCGGCGTAAATTGTGATCTCTGCCGGGATGATTTCCCCTGTCTTGCTTGATGTGCGCGCGTTGTACTCCTTGCAAAAAACCATAAGGTTGATGCCGTGGGGAGCCAGCGCCGGTCCTATCGGGGGTGCCGGATTGGCCCTTCCCGCTTCGATTTGAAGTTTAACAATTGCTTTAATTTTTTTCTTTGCCACGTGTTTACTCCTCTTGTGGTTTTAGCGGGCAGAATGGCCCTCCCACGCGCTATCCGTCTAGATCACGCTTTATCAACTTGCAGGAAGTCTAACTCTACAGGTGTTTCACGACCGAAAAACGAGACCATTACACGAACCATTGCTCGCTCCATATCGATGTCCGCTACAGTCCCTATGAAATCATTGAATGGGCCATCGGTAATGCGTACTTTTTGTCCGATTGAATACGCCAACTTGATGCGAGGGGCGTCCGCCTCCATACGCTTAACGATTTTAGCTACTTCCTCCGGTCGCAATGGGGTCGGCTCGTTGCCCATCCCCACAAATCCGGTCACGCCTGGAGTATTGCGCACGACGTACCACGAATCCTCATCCAAAATCATCTGAACAAGAATGTACCCTGGGAAAACGCGTCGCTCCACGGTTCGACGTTTTCCATCTTTGACTTCGATCTCTTCCTCAGTAGGGACGACCACATCAAAGATCTTGTTCTTCATGTCCATTGTCTCGATCCGCTGCTCGAGGTTGTACCGAACCTTGTTCTCATAACCAGAATAGCAGTGAATCACAAACCAGTCACGGTCAATCGCGGCTTCCGCTTCCTTCTCCACTGCGGCTTCAGTAGTTTCTGTTGGGTGCTCATGCTCATCCGCAATTTCAAGCGGCTCTACTTCCTTTTCGGCAGCGGGCTCCACTTCGCTTTCTTCTGCTGTCTCCAATTCAAGCTCCGCCTCTTCTAGCTCAGGAGCCTCATTTTCCAAATCCTCGCGGGCATCGTCAACGGCGGCAAAATCATTCTCCCCCGCGGTTTCATCTCCGGATTCGTCACTTTCTTCCGGAATCGAATTGCTTTCATCGGATTCATCGACGGCATCTTCAGATTCGGCGCCAGCAGATTCTGTCTCGGTTAAGCTTTCTTCCGAGTCTGCAGATGCCTCATTTGCTTCATCTACCGAGGTTTCCGATTCTGTCGTGGCATCCTCAAGAATCTCATCCTCACCCGATACCACTTCTTCGATCTCGGGTTCGTTCTGAGGATTTTCATCTTTCTTTAGATGTTCTTCCATGATTGTTATTCGCCAATCTATCCAAGACTGATGATAAATCCCATCACCCTTGAGAAAATATAATCTAAAGTACCCAGCAGCGCACTCATAAAAGCAACAACGATCAACACGATGATCGTTAACTTGGTAGCCTCCGGACGCGTAGGCCAGGTAACCTTCTTCAACTCCGCTCTTGTCTCGTGCAAATAGCGGATTACAGGATTTGATTTCTTCTTTGAGGCGGCCTTAGATTTTGCCACTCAAACACTCCTCAGATTAAACGACGCCATTGTCCCTCAGGCGTCGCAGCTCGATCAGGCAGGCGAGGCAGGACTCGAACCCGCAACCCCCGGTTTTGGAGACCGGTGCTCTGCCAAATTGAGCTACTCGCCTGTGCGGGGTTTTAGCAACCCCTACTTGGTCTCGCGATGCAGTGTATGCTTTCGGCAACGCTTACAATATTTCTTGAATTCCAAACGACCCGGGTCATTTCGACGATTTTTCTCGGTCGTGTAATTTCGTTCCTGGCATTCTGTGCATTCCAGGGTAACGACTGGGCGAACATCTTTCTTGGCCATATTCTTATTACTGCGCCAATTTGAACTTCCCTAGGCGCAAATCTCCTACTCTAAAATTTCCGTGATAACGCCCGCTCCAACCGTCAAGCCGCCTTCGCGGATCGCAAACTTCGAACCTTTCTCCAATGCCACCGGCGTGATCAACTCCACCGTCAGGTTCACATTGTCCCCGGGCATCACCATCTCCACACCTTCCGGCATCTCGATCGTGCCCGTCACGTCCAACGTCCGAATGTAGAACTGCGGCCGATACCCATTGAAGAACGCCTTGTGCCTGCCCCCTTCTTCCTTCGTCAGCACGTACACCTCTCCCAGGAACTTCGTGTGCGGCTCTATCGAGCCCGGCGCCGCTACCACCATCCCCCGCTCTACATCCTCACGGTCGATCCCTCGCAGCAGCAAGCCTACATTGTCCCCAGCCTGCCCATCGTCCAGTATCTTGTGGAACATCTCCACTCCGGTCACCACCGAACCGAACGTCTTGTCTCTCAAACCAACGATGTCTACCGCATCTCCTGTCTTTATCTTGCCCCGATCGATACGCCCCGTCACCACCGTGCCGCGGCCCTTGATCGAGAATACATCCTCCACCGGCATCATAAATGGCTTGTCCAGTTCACGCTTCGGCTCCGGTATGTACTCATCTACTACCCGCAGCAGTTCCTTGATGCTCTCATAATCTGGATCATCCGGATCCGTGCTGTCACTCTCCAGCGCTTTCAACGCACTCCCCATCACGATTGGCGTCTCGTCTCCAGGGAACTCGTAATCGGTCAACAGCTCCCGCAGCTCCAGCTCCACTAGCTCCAATAGCTCCGGGTCGTCCATCATGTCTACTTTGTTCAAATACACCACGATCGAAGGCACTTCCACCTGCCGCGCCAGCAGCACGTG
>JAUWFP010000089.1 GCA_030606845.1 Anaerolineales bacterium
GATTTCAGTTCGTTCTCATCCGCTTGACCCTCTTCGTCCTGTGAAGATGCTCTTAAAAGCAACTCTCCATCGATGATTTCGTGAATCTCTACTTTTTCGTACCCAAGCACCCGCGTGAGCAACGTCGTGATCCTCGTCAAGCGTAGGGCGATTGGATCGAGTGAGATCAACATCCTTGACATCTCGCGGATGAGCAGCATCTGGATTGACAGCGTTTCCGTTTCTGATTGCAGAAGTAGATTCGTTAGAAGCGGGGCTAGTTGATTGGATATTATGAGCATTAAATTTAAGTCATGCTCTGTGAAGGCATGGCTCCGTCGGCTTTGGATCGTGAGAGCACCAATCACAAGGTCGCCTGAGCTGAGAGGGATGAAGAGGCCTGAAACGGGAGGATCTGGAGCGTCGTAGCTGGGGAGAGCAGGAAGGCTATTTGCTTCAGATTGAAAGTCTTTGACCAGAAGTGATCGACCCGTCCGGCGGATCCACCCAATCAAGCCCTCTTGATTCGGTGCGATCTGGAAACTGAGATTCTCCTGGCGGTTGCCATCTTTCACCCAGATCAATGTCCGGTAGTGATCCTCCTCGAAAACGCCTAATTGAAAGAAATCAGTTTCCATCAACCTGGCGATCTCGAGAAAAGCGACCTCGGCGAGTTCTTGGGAGTCAAATGCCGCTGAAGAGATCGAATGTCCGACTTCAGCTAACGTCTTGAGTTCTCGCGCTGGATTAGGTTCAATCGCCATTTTCGGCGTGCTCCGCTAAAAGAGATGTTTCGAGTTCTGAAGAATGGCAGTTTGTATCGTAGCATAGAAAACCCATCCCAAAAGGAGGGGATGGGTTTTGTTCCTGAAGGGTACCTTCAGTGTAGGTTTCCGGCAACATATCTCCGGAAGCTCGCGCCCGCTTAGGCAGATGGTTTGCGAGACCTTCGCATGCGTAATTGGTTGCGTCCCTCCCGACGGTGATATTCCATCTCATCCATCACTTTGTGCATGATGACAAGTCCCAACCCGCCAATAGGTGGATCATCAATCGATGGGTCGAGTTTAATGGGAGAATTTGCAGGATCGAACGGTGGAGCATCATCCCATAACTCAATTGTGATAGTGTCAGGTTCAGTTTGGACTGAGACTTCGATCTCCCCGGTCGAATCATCGCCATAGCCATGCAGAATGATGTTCTCGCAAGCTTCACTGACAGCCAGCTCACATGCGTAGCTTTCCATTTCGTCAAAGCCTGCATCCTGGGCTGCCTCTTGAATGAAGCGGCCTACGCGTTCTATCTGATCAAGGTGACCATCGATCTTCATATGTTTCTTCACCATGATTCTTTAGAATGCGGCGATTGCCGTTTCGCGATCAGGAAACTGTTCAAAGAGGACTTCCAAGCCCGCGATCTCAAGTGTCTCTGTTACCTGCTGGCTGGGTTGGGCGATTACAATCCTTCCCCCGGCGTTTTTAACGGTTTTCCTCGCATTTACCAGGACGCGCAGTCCCGCGGAGGAGATAAATTCAACGCCGGAGAAATCGAGGGCGATATTGACCTTACCCTGCTCCATTTCCGCCTGTAAAGCATTTTCGAATTCACTATAGGTCACAGAATCAATGCGCCCTGTAACCGTCACTACAGTAACGCGTTTATAACCCTGTACGTTAATTTCCATGATCGTCTCCTTTTATCAGGTCCTGCGATTGACTACGTATCGGGCAAGCTCGTAAAGCGCATCACGCTCAGGCCTATCCGGCATTAATTCCAACTGAGCCTCACCGGTTGTCGCGAATTCATCCGCTTGTTGAAGAGCACGTCTTATTGCAGAAGAACTACGAATATCCTCGATAATTTGTTCAAGTTCGTTTTCTTTGACTTGCTTCTTCTGCAACCGTTCGATAAGCATTTTACCGTTAGATTGATCTTCAAGGAAATATAGAGTCGGGAGCGTTATTAATCCCTGGTGCAAATCGTTGGCTACAGGTTTTCCGATTTGGCTTTGCTCACCCGTGAAATCCAGCACGTCATCGACAATTTGGAATGCGAGACCAATGTAATATCCATACAGCTTCATCGCTTCTACTGTTTCCTCGCTCGCTCCACCGAGAACTGCAGCACCCTCTGTCGCCACTTCGAATAAGGACGCGGTCTTTGCGTAGGTCCGGTCCAGGTATGATTGGTGGGTCGTAACGAACTCCTGGTTGAATAGCTGCGTGATCTCGCCACCTACAATTGTCATCAGCCCGCGGGCAAAGGAGTCCATCAGGACAAGAGAATCGGTGGCTGCGGCAAGGCGTGCTGCACGGGCGAAGATGTAATCCCCGGCAAGGACCGTAGCACCCTGAGTCCATTGGGCGTTCAGGGTCGGCAGACCTCGTCTGAGCAAGGAGCCATCGATAAGGTCGTCATGTACAAGTGTTGCCGTATGAAGCATTTCAATGGCAGCAGCGTGCACCGTAATCCGGTTGATGTCTGCATCGAGCATCATGCCGATGAGAATTGCGGCAATCGGACGGATGCGCTTGCCACCCGAGGAGAGTAGATGATCAATTGCCTTGTCCAAGTTGGCGTGATGATTCACCGCGCTCTGGCGCATGACGAGCTCAACTTCCTCTAGATAAGGACGGGTCAGATCAATGAATGTTGCGGTTTGTGATGTCATGTGACCACTGGAATAGGTTTTTTGCATTGTTTGTTGTTGCCCGTATTGTGCTGTAGTCGTCATCGCGGATGTCATTCACCTTCTGGGCGATCCACTCGAGATGGGCTGGTTCATTCCTTCTTCCTCGGCGTGGTTCCGGCGTTAGATAGGGAGAATCGGTCTCAATAACCAGCCGGTCAGAAGGCAACTGTGAGACGATATCGCGAAGAGCCTCGGCTTTCGGAAACGTAATCGGTCCTGCAATCCCAATGTAAAAACCCTGCTGAATCGCTTTTGCCGCAGAATCCAAATCTGCAGAGAAGGCATGCAACACACCCGCTCGGCTCGCCAGGGTGGGGGGTAGATCATCGACCCAGGCGTTCAAGTGTTCTAGGATATCTCCTATCGCTTCACGGTTATGGATTAGAACAGGATATTTCAGCGCACTCGCGATCTCGAGCTGGTCGGCGAAGGCGGTCCTTTGCTTCTCTGGCGGCGAAAGGTTCCGGTAGTAATCTAAGCCAATTTCGCCAATGGCAACGACTTTCGGTGATTGCGCAAGGCTGGTAACTTCATCGGCAAGGGCTGGCGACCATTCACTCACGTAATGAGGATGGATGCCTACAGCAGCGTAGACATCGTCGTGCTTTTCCGCAAGCTCGATCGCGATCTGACTTGTTTGGAGATCAACCCCCGGAATGAGTATCCTCTCCACTCCCGCCGACCTTGCCCTATCCAGAACTTCCTCTCGGTCGGCATCATACACCGGCAGGTTCAAGTGGCAATGGGTATCCGCCAATGCGGTTAGATGTTCGTTCATTTAACTCCGACCAACTTAAGACCATCTTCGAGCAAAGGCTGAACGCGATCTGCCTGAGTGGTTTCACAGTACACGCGAACGATGGGTTCGGTCCCAGAAAAACGGACCAGGAGCCAGCCGCCATCCTCAAGCGAGAACTTATAACCATCCACCTTTAGGATGTCTGTCACCTTTAAACCGCCAACCTCTTTCGGTTGGGCATTGGAGATATTCTCTTCATATTCCGCCCGTTTCTCGGGGAACAGAGGTGTGTCAATCCGATCGTAGTAGTGGGGGCCAACTTTCTCGAAGAGCAGGTCGACCAGTTCGCTTGGTTTTCGATCGAGACGAACCATCATATCTAAGAGATACAATCCAGCCAGTATGCCATCCCGCTCAGGGACATGACCACGGAAGGCATAACCACCAGATTCCTCGCCGCCGACCAAGGCATCGACTTCGAGCATCTTCGGCGCGACGTATTTGAAGCCAACACCAGTTTGGAAAACCGGGACATCATAGATCTCTCCGAGTTTCTCGAGCATCGAAGTAGTTGAGAGGGTTTTGACAATTGGACCACGTTCCCCTCTGGCTTCCAGGAGGTAGTACGCGAGAAGCCCAAATACACGCAGCTGGTTGACGAATTTCCCATGCTCATCACCCAATCCAACCCGATCGGCGTCTCCATCAGTGATGAGGAGCACATCGGCATTTTCTTCAACGGATCGCTGCAAACCCACATCGATATTGGGTGGGATCGGCTCCGGACGGGTCATCTCGGGGAATATCGGATTGCGCGTATTGTGGATTTCGATCACCTTGGTGGAGCCGCCGGACAGCAGCTTAGAAAACCATCCAGCGCCATTTCCCCACATAGCATCTACCAGAATTGTTAGACCTGCGTCTCGAAGAGTGTCTAGATCCACCAGCTTCTCCAGCTGGGCGAAGTACGCTGGGCTGGCATCAAAACGCTCAATTGCACCAGAAGCAAGCGCTTCACGGATATTCACACGCGGGATTTTCTGATCGTCATCGGGGATCCCGGCTTCGATGATGCCCAGGCCTTCAGGGTCGATCGCTCCCCCATATTGATCCCTTACTTTAAAGCCATTATCGGACGATGGGTTATGGGATGCGGTGATATTTATCGCTCCGGCGGCACCCTGATGGACCGCGGAGTAGGAAATTGTTGGTGTGGGGGTAGGGCCATCCGTGAGAAGCACGTGGAAACCGTGGCCGACCATTACTTCTGCCGCAGATTCCGCAAAGGCCTGTGACGCAAAACGCTTGTCATAACCGATGACAACTGGTTTCTCCGATCCTTCAATCTCAAGAAGGTACTTAGCAAAACCATGACTACACCGACGGACAGCTTCAAAAGTATAGTTATCAGCTATTCGTCCTCTCCAGCCGTCTGTACCGAATTTGATCGGATTCCGTGTCATTCTGCCTCCCTGGATATCGGAGTGAATTTGCCAGCGCGTGGGCGCTCATGAGAAGCAGGCCAGGCGAATATCTTGACCTGGCCTCGCAAGAGAATAAGGCGCTTACGCCCAATGTGATACGAGTTCAAAGGTCGGTACAGTTGCATTCAACTGACCAATAGGTACGGATGTACATCAACCGAAAGATTATACCGTGAAAGAAAGCATGGGACTAGAGAAGGTTGTCAAAGAGGGGCGTTCATGATAGACTTTTCTCCGTTGCAACGCCTGTACCCAGGCGTTCTTTCCGCTCTCAACCAGCTTCGCCCGAAGTTGTTGTGAGGGTAAACCCGAGGAAAGGAGGACCTCTATGCGCAATTACGAAGTTGCATATATTGTTGACCCCGATGTAGATGAAGAAGGCCTTGAAGAACTCGAAGGAAAGGTCACTGGTTGGATTGAAGCTGCCGGTGGCAAGATCGCGGAAATCGACCGTTGGGGGAAGCGTCGGCTCGCTTATTCTATCAACAAAAAGAATGAGGGTTATTACATCTTCATTCAAGCCGAAATGCCAACAGACGCACCAACCGTAGTCGAGCGAGATATGAGTTTGAATGAAGAACTCATGCGCTTTATGGTGACGCTCCAAGAGACGACTTAACCCGTTTTCTCAATAATGACCCTACATCGTTCGTAGGAGCAAAGCGAGATGAGTCGAGGTTTAAACAAGTTAATGATCATCGGTCACCTGGGGCGTGATCCTGAAATGCGTTATACCCCTTCTGGTAAACCGGTCACAACATTTAGCGTTGCTACTTCGCGAACATGGCACTCCGCTGATGGTGAGCGCCATGAAGACACAGAGTGGTTTAATGTCGTGGCATGGGGGGGATTGGCTGAGATATGTAACCAGCATCTTCATAAAGGAATGCAGGTTTACGTTGAAGGTCGGCTGCAAACCCGACGTTGGGAAGACGCAGAGGGAAATAAGCATTTCACAACGGAGCTTGTCGCCAAAGAGATGATTATGCTTGGCGAGAAGAAGGAAGCACTCCGCACGAGTTTTAACCAGGGCGAGGAAGAGGGCGAGTTCCCCTTCTAAAGACTTATGCATCTGAGTTTGAGAAAAGAATGGAGAGATTGCTTTGACAGAACAACATGGACAATCAGAAAGAGGCTCTACGGGCACAAGATCAAGAGGTGGACCGCGTCGACAATATCGTAGACGCCCTCGACTTTGCAAGTTTTGTGCAGACAAGACAACGCACATCAATTACAAACAACACGAGCTCATTAAACGTTACATCAAGGATTCCGGGAAAATACGCTCCCGCCGTGAGACAGGAAATTGCGCAACACACCAACGCATGGTTTCCGGTGCGATCAAGAGGGCGCGCCATATGGCCTTGCTTCCCTTCACGGTCGAGAGGTTGCGTTAGCACCAACCTGGAGTCGCAGGTGGGCGGGGGGAGCCATTCGAATGTGAGCGCTCTCTTGCCCGACTTTCTTGATTCAAATCGTGACTTAGATTGCCGTTGGGTGGTAGAAATCGGAGCTCACGAAATGCGAAGGAGTTAATGTGGTATGACGAAGCAACGGGCTCCACTACGCACAACGAAAAAGCACTTGGCTCGTGCAGAACGAGAACGAATACAAAGCCGCTGGCTCTTGGGGGTTGTTATCGCGATAGCTGTAGTCGCGATTGGAATCCTGGGCTATGGCTGGATTGATAGTGTATATATACAACCAAAAAAGACGGTTGTGACTGTCAATGAAGATACGATCACACAGGGCGAGTTTCAAGGACGGGTGCGGATTCACCAACGTGAACTCCTCGGCCAGTTAAATTCCTATACGCAAATGGAACAGCTCTTCGCGTCCGATCCACAAACATTAGCGAGCCTCCAAGAACTCCAGAATCAGATCCGAACACAGCTCGCATATCCGGAACTCATCGGCCAAGAAGTGATCTATTCTATGACCCGCGAGACCTTGATCCGGCAAGAAGCAGAGAAAATGGGGATTCACGTTCTTCCGGAAGAGATAGAACGCCAGCTCCAACATAGCTTTGGCTTCTACCCGGAGGGGACGCCTACTCCATTCCCAACACCCACTCCTGACGCCACCCGCGTGGCTGAGCTTGCCGCTGCGCCTGAATCAACTGCGGAATCATCCCCGACACCCACACTCCCACAGACTCCTGTTCCAACAGCAACTCCGTATGTGCTGGAGGCATATGAAGTTGATTACGCACAATTCCTTGATTCGCTATCTGATTTCGGGATCAGCGAAGCAGACTTCTATGCATATATCGAGGCGCAGTTGCTTGAAGAGAAGGTTAGGGAGCAATTTGATCCGGAGATTGAGCGTATGGCGGAGCATGTGCTCATCCAACATATTCTCGTCTTCGATGAAGAAATAGCTCAAGAAGCACTGGAACAACTTGAGTCTGGGGCCGCTTGGGACGACGTCGTCCTGGAGTATTCGGAGGATCAGAACTCTCGTGAGTCCAGCGGGGATCTGGGGTGGAAAACCGTGGACGACCTGGTTGGATTCCTCGGTCAAATGGGTCTTGCCGCTTTCTCAGTACCGGTTAATGAAGTTATTGGACCGATCGAAACGCAGTACGGCTGGCATCTCCTGCGCGTTGTTGACCGACAGGATCGAGAGATATCAGAGGCTGCCTATCAGGAAGCCGTCGATAATGCTTTCGAGGCTTGGATCAATGAGTTGACCACAGAGGCAGAGATCATTATCGTCGATGATTGGCAGGATCATCTCCCGCCATCGGGTCCATTGGGTATCTGATCAAACGATAAATTCTTATATGGAATTCCAAATCAACCCGGGATTCACTGTAGGCTGAGTCGATCTTAGACTCAGCCTATTTTGTCAGGATAGACCCTTGAGCGCGCTTTGGGACGGCGCTATACTGTGCATAGGATAAAACAGTACGTGGATATTCAAGGTCTTCTCGAATCTCTGCCAGAAAAAACATCTCCTGCCGAGCGGGAGATAGTTCAGCGCGCTTTCATGGTCGCGGATAAAGTCCACCGCAAGCAGAAACGAGCCTCAGGAGAACCTTATATCAATCACTGCCTTGCCGTGGCGGGCATACTTGCTGACCTGGGTGCGCCTATCCCCGTTATT
>JAUWFP010000057.1 GCA_030606845.1 Anaerolineales bacterium
CGTTCATCCAGCTCGACTGGGCGGGACCGTTCGTCCAGCCGCTCGTCCCGCGAGCAGAGCGAGATCGTTCATCAAGCTTGACTTGACTGGGCTTGACCGTTCGTCCCGCGCTGCAGGTGCCCGAAGGGTGCAGACGGGACTGGACCGGAACGTTTGTTCCGGTGGTGTTTGGGAGGAGAAGAGAGATCGTTTGTCAAAACGGGAAGTTATCGGAGGGGGTGAGTCGAGTGAGTAAGTCACGCACGCGCATTACGAAACCCCCGGGCTCTAAAACCGTGACATCCGAGTGTCCCGGTTGAAAATGTCGCGTGTTGAACGTCACCAACCAGGGGCATTCTTCTCGCATTGCAGCAATCAAAATGGGAAGATCCTTCGGATCAGCGATGCCGACATGAGGTTTCAAATCTATTTGTTCAGGGTCTGACACGACTCGAAGACAGCGGCTGACCAGCATGCGGAATGTAGGAAGTGTGTTGGGCAACTTCTCAGCCAGATTGCGTTCCGTTTCGTTGATGACCTGATCGGAGGTTACGGCTTCGATCAAGGTAATCTCGGCCATGCGTAAGATGACCAGGCTAGCGCCATATTCACTTGGTGCAGCAGTGCCGGCGAACAGCACATCAGCATCAATGAAGACACGCGGTTTAATCGGATTGGTCTCGGTCATAGCGCTCTTGGTGATATTTCGCGCGCTGCTCTCGCAGACCTTCGAGAAGTTCCTGCATGCTCAGACCGGCTTCCTGACGCGCCTGCTCGATCTCGCGCGCAAGCTCCGGCACCAGGGGCACCATAGGGGTCAATATAAAGATGCCGTCAAGGTCGACCAGCCGGAATGTGTCTCCCTCTTGAATGCCGTATTTCTTTCGCAATTCCGAAGGGAGGGTGAGAACTCCTCTTTTACGTACTTGGATTGTCGCATCCATCAAATCGTCACCCCGGATGTAATTCTGCCGACGCAGATTTTCTGCAGAGAAGTATACCATTTTTTCCTTTCCTAAGCAAAGAATTTGGACTATCTCCCCCGGTGGGGGAGAATAGGGGGCGATAAAGATCAGTCGAAAAGATCAAAACCATAGCGTTAATCATGAGAATTCAAGATCCATGGTAGAAAAAAACCATCATTGCCAAAATAAAGCTCCCACCGAAAAAATCAAAAGGACTTAATGGGGATTCTCACCAATCTAACCCTATGATAGGGTGAGCTCGGGTCTTCAATTAAATCAAAGCGAAAAAAGCACGCTGATCAAATCTGTTCCAGCGGTGCTTAACATTTGGAGAAATGAGAATGAACAACACAATTATGGTGATCGCACCTTATTGGTTTGAAGGGACGTGGGTATTCGATGATGAATCCGTTAGCTTGGAAAGGGAGCCATTTGTATCTGGTGTTCCAGGGATGATCGATGAACTGGTACAAGACATCCCTGATGCGAGAGTCGGATTTCGTCTTACATTTTCCGTAGGGCCATTTCCTGGTTATCAAAGAGAACTCATTTGGGTGAGGGAGGAATTTGGCGGACATTGGTATAGGTCAGAAGACCCGCCTATGGAAGGTTGGTTATGCCCTGCGTTATTCAAATATTTTAATGAGCCACCTGAGAGGATCTATGTGAAAGCTGAGCCAAAGGAAAGGGAGGATACGACAAATTAATTTAACGACGCGGGGGTGGTCTGCCGACGATGCAATATCTTGTACTTCATGGCATATTAATTACGACGTTTAGACCCAACCTACGCTTTACAGGAAAAATTATCAGCAATAATTGACAATGGGGTGGAAATCTTGTTTTTAATGACTGGGGGATCCCCATTGATAGCTTAAACGCAGCGATGTGCATCGTGATTCAACATCAACCCGCGGTGCTGACCGTTGAAGAGATCGCCGCGTATCTTCGGATTACTCATTAACCTTATCAATATTTGATCAGGAATCAAACTCAACAACCTGAGGCTGAACCTACATGAGCTATGAGGATATGGGAGCTGAATAAAGCGCATCATACTAAACCAGCGTTGTGTAAAGAAAGTAACTTATTGCTTTACACAAACCCTCATTGAGTATAGAATCCTTTACACAAGGATGGGTCAATGAAGCCAGCGATTCTAAAGATGCTGCCTTATGAAGACATCGACTGGGAAAGACTGATCTCAGCGATGAGTGAAGCCAATCGGGCTGTGGCCAGATATGATGGCGTTTTGTATGGTATTCCTAATCCAGGGGTTTTGCTCTCACCGCTCACTACACAAGAAGCTGTGCTCTCCTCTCGTATAGAAGGAACTCGCACAACCCTGGATGAAGTGCTCATGTTTGAGGCGGGTGAACAGGTAGTGGAGGGGCAGCGGGAGGACATCCGTGAGGTATTAAATTACCGGCGTGGATTACGCAAGGCGGAAAGAGCCATCTCTGATCGACCTTTCAATATCAACCTACTCCTCAAATTGCACAGTATATTGCTGGATGAGGTTCGTGGTCGCTATCGAGGAAGAGGACGATTTCGTACGGTGCAGAACTTCATCGGTCCGCCAGGTGCAGGGATTGAAGAGGCATTTTATGTGCCGCCTGAGCCTGGACGTGTAGCGGAGTACATGGATAACTGGGAGAATTATTACCATGCGCAGGAGCGTGACCGACTCATCCAGTTGGCTGTTATCCATGCACAGTTCGAGATGATCCATCCCTTCGTCGATGGCAATGGGCGGATCGGTCGAATGATAATCCCCCTCTTTCTATGTGAAAAGAATCTCTTATCGCGCCCAACCTTCTACATTTCGGCATATCTAGAGGCGCGCCGTGAACAATACTACGCGTTGCTGCGGGCGTTGGACGGGCCTGAGAGCTGGAACAATTGGATTAATTTCTTTCTAGAAGCCGTCGCAGAGCAGGCTCTCGAGAATACCGATAAGGCACTTGGGATCTTAGCCCTTTATGAACGGCTGAAGGACCAAGTTCGTGAGTTGACTCGCTCCCAGTATGCAGTGCCGCTGCTTGACAATCTTTTTCGGCGACCAATTTTTGCGCCGAAACAGCTAATAGAAGCGCAGAATATGCCCTCCAAGCCAACGGTGATGAACCTCCTTGGTGAGTTGAAGGAGGCTGGGGTCCTGCAGACCCTACGCGAGCCGAGCGGGCGTAGGTCGCAAATCCTGGCGCTTGCTGAATTGATAAATCTCTGTGAAGGTAAAGAGGTCTTTTCGTAAAGGAGCGGTTTCTCGAGGGAGCATATGAACACATAAGATGTGCACATGATGGCTGTAGAAGAGGCTAAGAGACGAGAAAATACTTGACATAATGTGCATTTAAATAATTGTGGGGAAATCATCCCTTGCCAGAAAGTAAGCAGGCATTGGCGATTCCATTGTGAGGCGATTAATCGGTGGCTGGGCAACGTGTCCAATCCTGGGATCGAAGCAGATCGCGGTAAGTAGGGGAAATAATCAAATCGAAACTTTTCACACGTCGCAGAAAAGCCTTTGTCAAATGCTCGGAACGAAAGCGGAGAGACCATAAGTGAGGTAACCATCCAACAATGAACACCAAAGCCAACATAACTCCATACATACTCATCCTTGTCTTTGCCCTTTGCGGTGGTTGTGCAGCACCGATCGAACCGCCGACGTTTCCTTCCATTTCAAATGTTGAGCCGCCTCAGGAAGTGGATTATCTAGACGATTTGGGCTGTTTCCCCGTGGGATGCGACCTGCCACCGGGGATGAAGGAGCTCTGCCAGGCCTTCGAAGCCAGTTCGGTCAACTGGCCGGCTTCCTGTTCGGAGATGCCCGGCGCGGCTTGCCAGGCGTTGTGTACACGCGAGAAGGCGCTTGCGGAACAATCAG
Organism: Anaerolineales bacterium; assembly: GCA_030606845.1. GTDB lineage: Bacteria > Chloroflexota > Anaerolineae > Anaerolineales > E44-bin32 > E44-bin32. The sequence continues at coordinate 3,835 of JAUWFP010000057.1, forward strand.
GCGACTCGCCGGTCACTACCTTCGTCGTCCAGGTTCCGGAGAACACCATGGTCTCATTAGCCGTGTTCCTGGAACTTTTCGAAGGCGAGGGCGCGCGCCTGGGCGCGTTGCCCATGGAGCAGGTGGGGCCGACGACCTGGACCGTGGAGGTCCCCGCCGGTCACCCACAGATACAGTACCGCTACATGCGTGATGGCCTTGGGTTCACCACCGCCGAGCAGTTCTGGCCCGATTCAGAAACAGCGCTGCGCCAGGGGTCCTTGACGCCTGGCTTGGTGATTGAAGATCGGGTCGAGCAGTGGCGCTGGTTCCCCACCGACGACGAACCCATACCGGTCGTGGAGAGTGCCGCGGCGGGGTGGGACATTCTCCCCCGCATCGAGGGTTGGGACTTCCAGCGCGGCTACGAGTTCGCCGACTTCTGGTGGGATCCCTTTTACGACCTGGTGGGGCCGACTAACGAGGCGATGAAAGAGATGCATGGCGATTGGATCCGGTTGGCGCCAGCGTGGGATTACGAGCAGGTTGAACCCGTGCCCGTCATCGGCCCCGGATATGGTTTTTTTGGGCACACTTATCCGGAAGACATGCTTGATTACCATATCGAGAAGGCTCAGGAGGACGGCATGCGTGTGATGCTGACCCCCCAGATTTGCTGCACGCGACTGGACGCCACCGCCGAGTACTCACCGGAGTGGTGGGAGGCCTGGTTTACCGAGATGATCGACTATGCCGATACCTTCTCCAGGATCGCGGAAGAGCACGGGATCGAGTACCTGGCCATGGGGAACACCCTGATGTGGCGCAACCCCAATGCCCCAGCAAATGTTGAAAGCAAGTTTAGTGAGTACCTGGCCACCTTGCGAGCCAACTTCAGCGGGCAAGTAGGCATCTGGTGGGATACCGACAGCCGATTCCGGTCTGACGCGCTCTATCCTACCGGCTTCCACTTTGAGGATTTCGACTTCTTCGCCCTGGGGTTCAACCTCGCCTTGGCTCAGAACGCAGAGGCCAGTGTGGAGCAGATGGAGACCGAAGCGCGTTGGGCTTTTGATAATGTGCTGGACTCCTGGGTGCGACAGTATGGTAAACCGGTCATCATCCTATCGGTGGGATACATGAGCGTCGATGGCAGCCTGGCGGAGGCCGCGACTGATGTGGAGGACCCTACCTTGCAGCATTATTTCGAATATACGGACGGTTACGCTCTGGATCTGGCCGAACAGGCCTATGGCTACGAGGCTTTGCTGCGGGTTGTGGCTGATACCCCTTACATCGTCGGCTTCTACCCTTTCAACTCCCACTGGCCTACGCCCTTCCGAGCGGACAAAAACCTCACCCTGTGGGGTAAACCCGCCGGCGAGGTCGTGGCGGGGTGGTATGCCAGGTTTGCGGAGGAATGAGGGGAAACATAAGTCGAACAGATGTCTTCCCAAAGATTGCTTGGGAAGTGTCCAGCTTAATGGGTCCACCGCCCTCTCTCATTTTTCCACCCAGATTTGCCCTTATTCTATACCCTTCTTTCTTCCTTTTAGATATGTGGTGATATGAAAAGGCTTGGAAGGCAACCATGATTTTTTGTGAAGGGGTGTGATTTCTTGGTTTCGATTATAGGGGTAGTCGGAACCAACATGAATGTCTTAGGAAAGGCAGGACTGGAAATCAGGTATTGACAAAGTTCGCAATACTTGTACAATGATATTGTACAAGTAAGGAGCAAAAGGATGACAATTGAAGTTAGCTATTCTCACGCACGACAGAATCTTGCGTCGCTCTTGAATGAAGTGACCCAAGATAGGCAAGTTGTAATCATTAATCGCCGTGGTGGAGAGCCTGCTGCTCTGATCGCGGCGGACGAATTAGCTGGTCTCACCGAAACGGCTCATCTTCTCCGATCGCCAGCGAATGCAATACGTTTACTTAAAGCGCTTGCCAGGGCGCTTAAGGGTGGGGGACAGACGATGACGATTGATGAACTCTCGGTCGAGGTTGGCCTTGTCGAATAAAGATTGCGAAGCCGTCTTTCAACCGGAGTTTATTGACGACTTGAAGTACTGGGTAAAGAATGATCGAAAAACAGCGCTCAGAGTAATTAAGCTCATTGAAGACATACTGCGTGATCCGTTCGATGGAATTGGTAAACCGGAATCATTGAAATATCTGGCTCCAGGTACATGGTCCCGTCGTATAACTCAAGAGCACCGAATTGTTTATCTGGTGCGTGATGAACGGATAGATTTTCTCCAAGCTCGCTACCACTACTAAACCTCACGTCACCTGGTGATTTTATTCCTGGGAATACCCGCTACCGCTTGAGGAAATCCCCTTTCGCCTAAACAAATCCCCAGCATTAATGAGAGAACGAGATTTCACTTGGCATCCGTTTTTCTTGAATTTGAATTCTTGAAATGGATATGCCAGCTTCCGATTTTGCTCCTAATCAGTTGCAGGGGAGAATGAGACGTCACATGGACAACCCACACCCCATCGTCATGACCGTCAACGCCTTTCCTACAATCACTCTTTCTGGTTTAAGGCACATCTGTGAAATGGAATATACATTCCAAAATAATATTAACCTCCGATAGATGGCTGTTTATATATTGGATGTGTAAGTTAGCTAGCAAGAGAAGGCAAATAACAAATCAAACACAGGTTTTAGACACAATGTACGCTTTACAAGAAAAAAATTATCAGCAATAATTGAAAATGGGGCGGAAATCTTGTTTTTCATGACTGGGGGATCACCATTGATAACTTCAACGCAGCGAAGTGCATCGTGATTCAACATCAACCAGCGGTGATGACCGTTGAGGAGGTCGCCGCATACCTTCGGATTTCTCGATCCTCGGTGTACAAGTTGGCTCAAGATGGCAGGATCCCTTGCAGTAAGGCAGGTAGGGCGACATTGGCGGTTTCATCGAGAAGCGATTGATACCGGGCTTTCGAGCAGCTATAAGATCTATCGCAGATAAGTATTTTGAATGAAAGGTTTATTCAATGAGTGAGTATCTCTCGTTCACCGACACCGCAGTAAAAGTCCTTCGTGAAGATTCTAGCGGGCGACCGAAGATCGGCATGACTTTAGTAGCTGAAAGGTATACTTGATGGACCGACACAGTGAACTGACAAACTTCATCTGGGCGATCGCGGATCTGCTGCGCCACGACTACAAGCAGTCCGATTACGGGAAGGTCATCCTGCCACTCACCGTCCTGCGGCGCCTCGACAACGTGCTAGAGCCCACGAAGGAGAAAGTCATCGCCGAGCACGCTCGATACCAGTACAAAATTGACAATGTTAGCCCCATCCTCGAGAACGCAGCCGGGCAGACTTTCTATAACACGTCCAAGTACAATTTCGAGAAGCTCCTGGCCGACCCCACCAACATTGCCGACGCGCTCCGCAGTTACATCGGCGGTTTCTCGCCGAATGCATATCAAATCATAGAGAAATTCGACTTCCTGCGTCACATTCAGAAGCTCGACGACGCAAACCTGCTTTACCTAATCCTTCAGCGTTTTTCACAAATCGACCTTCACCCCGACTCCATCTCCAATATCCAGATGGGCTACATTTACGAAGAACTTATCCGCCGCTTTTCCGAGCAATCCAACGAGACCGCCGGCGAGCACTTCACCCCCAGGGAAGTTATCCGGATGATGGTCAACCTGCTCTTCATCGAGGACTACGACCTGCTCCGCCAAAAGGGCGCTGTCCGCACCCTCTACGACCCCGCCTGCGGCACCGGTGGCATGCTGTCCGTCGCTGAGCGACATCTTAGGGACCTCAACCCCGATGCCCGCCTCGAACTGTATGGTCAGGAGATTAACCCCGAGATCTACGCCACCTGCGTGTCCGACATGATGTTGAAGGGCCACGACACCGACAACATCATCTACGGCAACACGTTCACCTACGACGGGCTCGCCGAGCACCGCTTCGACTACATGCTCTGCAATCCTCCGTTCGGAGTCGACTGGAAGAAGTACAAGAAGGCCGTTGTGGACGAACACGAGACTCAGGGCTTCAACGGGAGGTTCGGTGCTGGCGCCCCGCGTGTATCCGACGGAGCGCTGCTGTTCCTCCAACATATGATCGCCCGCATGAAAAACACAGAGCAGGGTGGCGCTCGCCTCGCGATCGTCTTCAATGCTTCTCCGCTTTTCACCGGATCGGCCGGGTCGGGGGAGAGTGAGATCCGCCGCTGGATCATCGAGAACGACTGGCTGGAGGCCATTGTGGCCTTGCCCGATCAACTCTTCTACAACACCGGCATCTCCACCTATGTCTGGGTGCTATCCAACCGCAAGCATCCCGAACGGCAGGGCAAGATCCAGCTCATCGACGCTAGGGAGTTCTACCGCAAGATGCGCAAGAGCCTTGGCAATAAACGCAAAGAACTGAGCAACGAAGACATCGCCTGCATCACACAGCTTTACGGAGATTTCACAGAGAACGAACATTCTAAGATCTTCGACAACGAGTACTTCGGATACCAACGAATCGTCGTCGAGCGGCCCCGGCGCTACCGCTATCGGATCACCGATGAGGCCATCGAAGTAGTCAAAGCCAACAAGCACTTCGATACTCTCGCTGAGCCTCCCATGAAGGCGAAGGACCCCGAGGCAGCGATTGCCGAAGGCGAGCGCCAGCAGCGATCGATCCTGTCCTCACTTGACTCGATTCGTGGCGTCGATACCTTCGATCCGAAGGAATTCGAGAAAAAGCTCAAGAAAGCGCTGAAGGCCGAGGATGTCGTCACATCGAGACAACTCTTCAAGGCGATCATTGCAGCCGCGGCTGACCGTGACGAGGACGCCCCCATCGAGACCGACTCCAGAGACAATCCCGTTGCTGATACCGGCCTACGCGATTACGAGAATGTGCCGCTCGTGGATAGTATCGACGAGTACGTCGATCGAGAAGTGCTGCCCTATGTCTCCGATGCCTGGGTCGATATTGATAAGACACGAATCGGCTACGAGATCCCCATCACCCGAGAATTCTATGAGTATATACCGCCACGGCCACTCAAGGACATTGATGAAGATATCGAAAACCTGGAAAGAGAGATCCTGGCGCTGCTGCGGGATGTGCGCCAATGAAGGTTCGATTGAAGCACCTCTCCACAATCAATCGAAAGAAACTCGATTGGCGCCAAGAGCCGGATCGGGAGATTTCCTATGTCGATCTTGCTGGACTCGATTATGAATCAGGATCTTTCACGGCACAAGTGATGCGTCTTGCTGAGGCGCCCTCCAGGGCGCGCCGACTCGCAAATCCTGGTGACGTATTGGTGCCTTCGCTTGTTGGCACAAAAAGTTGGATGAATGGAGCCGCGACTGTAATTGACTGGGTGTCGGCAGAATATGTATTCTCAACCGGTTTCTTCACAATAAGTGGAAACCCTTATGTCGACGCCCGATACATTGCCTATTTACTGAAAAGCAAGCAGGTCCTCTCGAGCCTTCGACTTGCTGCCCGCGGGGTTACGCTTGTAGCCTTCACACCCTCGAATCTCGGCGATATTATTGTCCCTATCACGGATCCCAGGCTTCAGTCGATGATTGCCGATTTCCTCGACCGGGAGACGGAGTGGATCGATCAGCTGGTGGAGAAGAAGCGACGTCTGGTTGAGTTACTTGAGGAGAAGCGAAAGGCAGTGCTTACTCGTGTTCTGCTCAACGGCATCGGCGGTGAACTTAGGCACCTGGATCGACGACCGCTCCGAGCGGTGGCCGAGGTCCTCGTTGGTCGACAGCGCTCGCCCCGGCATGCGGTAGGTCCAAACATGATTCAGTATCTGCGAGCGGCGAATGTCAAAGACAGGCGGCTAGACCTCGAGGATGTCAAGACTATGAATTTCGACACCGATGAGCAGCGCACATTCCGGCTACTCCGGGGGGACGTTCTAGTCACAGAGGGAGCAGGCAGCCTCAGGGCGGTGGGTGCATCTGCTGTCTGGGAAGAACAGATCCCAGGCATCGTTTGCTACCAGAACACACTTCTCAGGTTTAGACCTAGTAGTGGCGTTCACCAACGGTTCCTCGGCTGGTGGGCGGCGTTTGCTTTCGCATCCCGTCTGTTTGCGAGTGTGGCTTCGGGGGTAAATATTCTCCACCTCAGCGCCGAACGCGTGCGGAATTTGCCTGTGAGGTTACCTTCCAGCCGCGAGCAGCTTCTTATCGCGGATTACCTCGATGGGATTGACTCAAAGTTGGACGGAGCAGCACACTTGATCGATAAGCAGGTCCTCAGGCTCACCGAGTACCGCCAGGCGTTGATCACCTCTGCTGTCACCGGGCAGCTCGATATCAATGGCGAAATCCCCGATCCGGAAGAGGTTGTGACCTAATGCCTGGGATTCACACCGAGGGCGCATTCGAAGAGGCGATCGAGTCCCACCTGCT
>JAUWFP010000022.1 GCA_030606845.1 Anaerolineales bacterium
CCCCGGCGAATATCCTGCAGCATCGAGGAACTATTCTCTCCCGTACTCCGGGCCACATCCATCGCCTGAGCGCCAGGGTCAGCAAAGGGAAGTTTCACACTCAGGGCGACAGCTACAGCGGCCGTTTCTTCAGCCGCACCCACCATCACCTTCACGATAGAAGATGACGCGAGGAGCCCACCATTCGGCACTTCCAGCAGCGCTGTGAGCGGGTTGATCGCAGCGTTAATCACTAGTTTGCCCCACAGTAATCCCTGCACATCTTCAACCGGATCCATCACAAATCCGGCTTGGGTCAACAATTCCACCAAGAGTGTCATGCTGGGATGCGCTCTGAAATGGATCGGTCCTTCGCCGCCGGATCGTACGCGGCCTGGTCCGAGAAGGGTAGCCCCTGTTGTCGTAACACCGAAACCGACGCGCTCTACACCCAGGGCGTTTTCCAATATCTCTCGATTCCCAAGCCCGTTCTGCAGCGTGAGCGCGATCCCCTGCGGGTGAAGACACTCCGCTAATTGTTCAGCCGCTCGACGTGTCTGCCACGACTTCACCAGGACAATCGCCAGTTTCGCTCCCGTGCATGCTTCCGGGGATCTCGCTACACGCACTGAATACGACTCTTCTGCTTCGTCGGTTTCTACCAAACGCACACCACGCGTTTCGAAGGCGTCGAGACCTGCCTCCCACGTTCCGAGAAGCGTGACCTCAGCGACCCCCGTGAGTCTTGCCGCAAACAGACTGGCCATGGCGCCAGTACCCACGATGAGAATCTTTTCTCTCTTCATTTCGATGGTTTTCCGATTACACGTAAGTTTTGTGATGCATTGGAACTTGCCGGTGAATGGTCGAAACCTGCCCAAGGCTGTTGTTTAGCATATCTCTCGTCAGGCTTCAATGCCAAGTTCTCGCAATAGAGCCTCCCACGCCTCATCCGGCATTGAAAAGCAGTGCCGCCGCTCTGGGAACTCTCCCGCTTCGACGTCCTGAATATAGGCTTCAAAAGCCCTGGTCATCTCGAGGTGGAGATCAGCGTACTTCTTCACAAACCGGGGCGTGAAACGATCGAACAAGCCCAGTAGATCATGCGTTACGAGGACCTGACCATCGCAGTCAGGTCCAGCCCCGATTCCAATCGTCGGGATCTCGAGTTGCTGGGAGACTAGCTTCGCCAGCCGAGCGGGTATCGATTCGAGAACGAGCGAAAAACAACCCGCATCTTGCAGAATTTGTGAATCCTCGAATAAACGCTGAGCTTGTGTCGCCGACTTGCCCTGGGCTCGGAACCCGCCCAATTGGTGGACCGACTGCGGCGTGAGACCGAGATGACCCATAACCGGTATTCCGGCTCCCACAATCGCCTTTATGGTCTCGCTGCGCTCTCTACCGCCCTCCAGCTTGACCGCGTCCATACCCCCTTCCTGCAGAAATCGCCCGGCGTTGCGAATAGCTTCATCGAGGCTGATCTGGTAGGACATAAAGGGCATGTCGCCGATGAGGAGAGCGTAATCTGCCCCGCGCGAGACCGCCCGGCAGTGATGGATCATGTCATCCATCGTCACCGGCAGGGTATTCTCATAGCCCAACACGACCATCCCAAGGGAGTCGCCAACGAGTATTGAATCAATCCGCGCCCGATCGATGACTGCCGCAGTCCCATAATCATAGGCTGTCAGCATTGTGATCTGCTCGCCGATAATTTTCTTTTCACGGAAAGATAAGGTAGTAACTTTCTTGCGATCTGAATGGGGAGGTTGTGTTGACATGGCTATCTCCTGCCAGAGTGAGACGCCTTGCGGCCTAAAAAAAGACCCGCCCAGGCCGTTGGGGCGGGACGGTTAAATTGGTGGCGCCCAGCCGTCTTGGTCGTGGCCCGATCCAAGCGGCGACAAGATTATAGCATGGGAATTGCAGAATTTACCCAGCAGGAAAACGTCGCTCCCTGGGTGAAAAAGAGATCAGCTTGGTGAGTGGATCTGATACTTGCTCCGGAGGGTCCATTCCGGGCGGGATGCACATTTAAAGAGCGTGGCGCACGATTGTACATCCATATCCTGCAGTTTCTGCCGGATCGGGCTCGAGACCATTCAGCAGCGCTTCCACAGCATCTTTAAGGTAGTGCACTGTCGGTTCGCGTTGGCGAAACGATGTGTCATCTGGCGCCCCGCGGTAGCGAAGAACGCCTTTTTCATCGATGACGAAGAAATGCGGCGTCGTCACCGCACCATAGAGATCGGCGACCACATGCTCGGCGTCCCTTAACACTAACCCTGGCTCTCGGGCCGCAGCTGCGAGCGCCAATTGCTCATCCGTCTCGTTGGCGTTGGAAGCGATGGACCATAGTTCGACCCGATCTCCCCATGCCAGCTTCAGCTCCGCCAGAATTTCATCGCCTCGCTGTGCCCAAGGACATTCTGATGACCAAAAATTAAGTACCAGCATCCTCCCTTGAACACCTGTTAAACGGTGCGGATCGCCCATGAGATCGGGCAGTTCGAAGTCAGGCGCAGGATGATTAATCTGAATCAAGGAATCCATCTTGGTAAAAACCCTCCTTCAACAAGAGGTCTCAATTGCGGCTCGTTGATATCCAGCCAGACGATCTCTGCCATCTGTGAGAAATCAGAAGCACTGCGACGCATAAAAACAATCCGTTTCGAATCCGGGCTCCAAGCGATAGAGGTGTGCAGTTGTGTGGAATCATCGGTAAGTGGCTGGGCTTCTGAACCATCCGCACGCATCAGCCAGATCTGGCGGCCGGGTGCCCATCGCAAAGGATCCAGATACCGTCGCGTGAAAGCGATCCAATTTCCATCGGGGCTGTAGACCGGAGATGCATCCTCCACCATTAATTCACCCCCGGGGGATATATCCTCAATCAAACCCGGAATGACTTCCACACGATACAGGTGGCTGTAAAACAGCGGCTCCCCTTCTACTCTCCCCTCTGTATGCTCAAAATCACCTGGGGCATCTGCGGGGAAGACGATCTCTGGATAGACCATATAGAGCCCATCTGGAGACCACGCCCCTGCTACTCCCAGACTGCTCGGCAGATAACCAAAAGGCGATGTCGTCTGGTTTTCTGCGATGTCCACCAACGCAATCGCTTGCAAGCTGGTGTCATAATAGGTGAGCCAGCCAGTTGGAGACCATCCGGGATTGCCGGTAATATGTTCTTCGGGGCCCATCGGGATTGGCTCCGCCTCACCTTGTACAGGTGCGATCCAGACGCGGCTCCGGGCCATGACCGCCACACCTCCAACTCCGACTGACAGCGACTCCTCTTCATAAGCCAGCCAGACCCCATCGGGCGAGAGGCTCGACGCCTTGCAGCGCACCTCGGGTTCACACCCCAGGATTAGGCGATCCTCCCCGCTGATGAGGTCAAAAATTCTAAGGTCGTTGCCGCGATCATCCCGTACAGTTACATAGACGATCTGAACCCCGTTCGCGCTCAGATTGTAGTCAAGAACGGGCGCAGCCGTCTCGGCGAGATGGTGAGGTTCCCCATCCTCTGCTATCGAAAGCGTGTACATATCCGCTTGTTCAGTCGTGGGCCAAAGATAAACCACACGCGGCTCCCCGACCTGGAAGGACCATGTTTCCCCAAACAGAAGTGGTAGGAATCGGTCCGAGCGAGCCCCGGCTCTAAGCGTTATTGTCACCGTCTCGCCAAATGGCCAGGGTTCCTGTGGTGAAAATGAAATCTGGGTCCCCTGCTGAATGACCTCACCCAAGCTTTCTGGTTGAGTCTGCAGATGGGACTGCACCGATTGTGAGTCCATGGGGCGATTGAAGAGAATGCGAACCGGCGAAGTGGAGGGAACTTCAGTCGCATTTTTACCGGGTTCCACGGCGATCACTTTCGGCGAAGCCAATACCCCCACCAAGATGACACCCAGGACAAACCCGAGTACGCCAAATCCCCATAGAGGAAATCGTCGCCGTTGCTTGTTTAACATGTCGGCATTATACACGCCGCGACCACCCGGGCTGCAATTGATACTTCTCCCGGCATCTGGCTCTGATATGAAACGGGGCAGGATGTGAATCCTGCCCCGCACGGGTATTTTAGGTATCACAACCGGGATTATGTTCGCAGGCGGCGCTTCAAATCTTCGATCGCATCCACTGGTGTGGGATCGACGCCGTAGGCCATCGCCAGGTAATAAGATGTGTAATCTCCAAAGTGCAGCGCCGTCCACTGCTGCGCCATCCTTGTGTCCCCGCGAGCTTCAATGACGTCCGTACCGAAACCCTCCACCATCAGGATTTCGCGTGTGACCTGCAAGCGCAGGATATTGCGCTCGTGCACCTGCGATCCTTTCAGGAAGACAACCATCGTGTTTGATAGCAGCGACTCGGGATTCAAAACCCCGGCAACCATATTGTGATCCGCCTCTGGAAGCGCTTCAAACCCCGCTACTGCTTTCGCCAGCTCTCCGATCTGGGTCCGCCAGCGGCGCGCAACCGGCGCCAGAATCTCCGCCCCAACAATGGTCGGACAGCGCCCTATCAACTGCCCGGCCATCCGCTTGGCGGGATTTTCAACAACAGGCGACTGCGCACGAAGGTCCTCCTGTTGAGAACGCATCTCTCTTACCGTAGCGGATAATTCCTCTTCGGGGTCGGGAATCAAGCCCAGGCGAGTCATCAGCGCCAATAGCAAGCCGAAGGAGTGGCCCACCGCGGCGCGCGGTTGGCCGGCATGATCGAAATGCCACAGCGGAACACCGTTCGAATTCGCCTGTTTCGTGAGCTCGCCACCGGTGGTTATCGCTAACAATTGCGTCTCAGATTCCACCCCCGCGGCGAAAGCGGACAGTGTCTCCTCTGTGTTCCCCGAGTGTGAGCAGGCAATCACGAGGGTTTCGTGGTCAGCGCTAAAAGCCGGTAGATCGTAATCCCGCCATACGATAATTGGCACCGTCGCCATCGGTGCAACGTACGCCGCCAGGAGATCAGCGGCGATCGCCGACCCACCCATGCCGGCGATTATAACCTTGCGCACGCCGGAGATCTCTCCGAGAGGGTGCTTCCATCCGAGCTTCCAGGCTAATTCGAGCTGATCGTGAAGCCCATCGATCTCGGCAAGCATCCCTCCGGGATCTAATTCCTCGAATCGCGAGACATCGTCTAAATTCATCTTTCCTCCAGACTCAATCGATAAACTTCCCCCCGGCTCCACCCCGATTCGGCGGCAATTTGCCGCGCAGCCGATGAACGGTTCAACCCTGAATCAAGGCGCGCCCGCATCGCCTCCATCACTTCGGGTTCCGTCCATTTGCCCGGCGCGGGTGCCCCTCCGAGGACAAGCGTGTACTCCCCGCGCGGTTCTCCCGAGGCAATATGCGCCTGCACCTCGCCAAGCGTACCGCGCACGATCTCCTCATGCATCTTCGTCAACTCTCGACCCAAAGCAGCAAGTCTGTCCTCGCCAAGGGCCTCGATCAGATCTCCCAGCGTCTTCTGAATCCTGTGGGGAACTTCGAAGAGGACAAGCGTGCGCCTCTCATTGGCAAGCGACTCGATGAATTCTCGACGTGCCTTCGCCTTTCGTGGAAGATAACCAAGAAAGATGAATGAATCCGTCGGCAGGCCCGAGGCGACCAGCGCCGCAATCGGCGCCGAAGGGCCCGGGATTGAAGTAACCTCATGCCCGCGTTCCAGCGCCGCCTGGACCAACTCAAAGCCCGGATCCGAAAGTCCTGGCGTTCCCGCGTCGGAAACCAAGGCCAGATCGCCCCCCTCAAGAATGCCTAGCAGGCGCTCCTCGCGAGCTTCCTTATTGTGTTCGTGGTAGCTGGTCAGCTTCGTCGTGATTTCATAGCGCTTAAGCAACTTACCGGTATGGCGCGTATCCTCTGCGGCGATGACGTCCACATCGCGAAGAACGCGCAAGGCGCGCAGGGTGATGTCCTCTAAATTGCCTATTGGTGTAGAAACCAAGAAGAGTGTACCCATGAAGCTATTTTAGCAGAGCTTTCCCCGCGCGGCCCGTGTAGTTAAAGTGTATTTTTCTCACTTCACTTTACGCACTGGCTGCCTGAGCACAGTCCTCAGCTTCTCCGGCGGTACCTTACGGAAGTCGCTGAGGTAGATTTCATGGTGTTTGCCGTTTTCAAGATAACCATTATCGGGGAGGAACTCGCTGTGCATCTCGGCCAATACTGGACCTTCGTCATCGAAGGGACCTACATGCATGATCTGCACAGACAGCCCTTCATGATAGTGCTCCAAGCGGATTTTATCCAACGCCACCGGATTCTTGGCCTCGCGCACCTGCTCGAGCGCATTAGCGAAGATTTCCGCCGTGATCCAATCCGGGGTCATGATCATCATTGTCCAGTCCCATTGGCTTTTATCACGCGCGGTGCTGAAAGTCGCCATATCTTCAGCCCACCATAGACCTTCCAGCGGAGGGACGACATAGTCCCTTTCCAGGGTCTTCTTGCTGATGAACTTCACTTTGAAGGCTACGCCATACAGCGCTTCGATGGCATCCTGGTATTCATGAGCCGTGTTTGGGTCACCATGACCATCCACCATCAGGAACTGCATTTTCGGCACGTCAACGATCGTGAATTTCGTTTTCGGAGGGTTGTATAAGTGTTTCCATTCCTTTTTAAAATCAATTTTCGTCATGCTTATGCTCCAGTTGGTCGATGAAACGGTCCAGCCAATCAAGCTCAGTGGTGATTTTTGTGAGGCTTAGATCGAACATGGCATCTACAAAGAAGGGCAATGGCTGCTGAGATTCCCACCTGTCCTGGATACGTCCCCGGTGTTTGGCAAGTCCCTCACTCTGCTGGCGCAGGGCGGCGAGCGCCTCAGCCTTCGAAACTGCCGGGATGTTAGCTAAACTCAACTGCATGGGCGATGAGGCACGATGGGGTACCGAAAGCGCTTCAAGCGTACTTGCGCGCAATGCTTTCAGACCCGCGGTGGAGATGTGATAGACAACCCGCGATCGTCCGGGCCCTGCCTGGCGCACTACTTTGCCCTTAATCCAAACCTTCTTCTCGAGCTTCTTCAGAATGTAATAGATCGACGAGAACCCGATCTCGGTCCACTCGCGCATGCCGCGCTCCTCAATCAAGGATTCGATCTCGTAACCGTGGCGGTCCTTCTCAGCGATCAGGGATAGAATGGCAAGTTCTGCGTTGGTCATTTCGCCTCTCTATATTCTAGTACTAGAATATATCTTTGTTGCTACGTTGTCAAGCCCCACATTCATTCGGCGCACAAGATCCGTATCCTAAGGGTCACCAAATAGAACTCCTGCCCAAAAATGACCTTGATGATTCGAACCACCCAAGTGATAATGAGAGGCAGCAACGATGGCCTCACTCAGGCCAGTCGCTATCTATAAGAAGAGATCATTGAACCGTTAACTCGGAGGGTGTCCCCCATGCAAGGTCTTCCCCCATTCGCCACAACCGCCATCGGCAGCTTTCCCCATCATGCATGCGCCAGCCTGTGCGCGCGCCTGGCGGAATTGGACGTCCCCGCCTGGCCTCAACTCACGCGCCGGTCGTTCCGGGAGAACATGTACGTTCAATACAGCGCTCCCCTTCCAGCATTGGTTATTGATGATGCTGCCGAAAAAATCTACTTCAACACCGATGATGACCTCGCCATCTCCCTGACTCCATTCTATGAGTCTTATCTAGCAGAGGACATGGATGCCTTTGCGCTTCCGCAGGAAAACGCGCAGGGCTTCTACGAGATGCTCGATGTGCTCAAAAACACGACGGGGAAATGGGCAAAGGGGCAGGTCACCGGACCCATCAGCTTCGGCCTGACGGTGACCGACCAGGATTTGCGCGCCAGCCTCTACAACGAGTTGTTGGCGGACGCAATCGTAAAGAACAGCGCGATGAACGCGCGTTGGCAGATCCGCCGATTAAAAGAGGTGCGCACCAATATCATCCTCTTCGTGGATGAGCCTTATATGGCATCCTTCGGATCCGCCTTTATCAGCCTCAGCCGCGAGGCTGTCATTCAAATGCTGGATGAGGTTTTCGACGCCATCCATGCCGAAGGCGCGCTTGCCGGTGTACATTGCTGCGCCAACACGGATTGGTCAGTTTTACTCAAGACACAGGTAGACATCCTCAACCTCGACGCCTACGGGTATCTCGATAACCTCGCTCTTTACCCACAAGAACTAACTGACTTCCTGGCGCGCGGCGGGCGGATCGCCTGGGGGAGTATCCCCAATCAAGAGGATATCTGGAGCGCTACACCTGCGGAGATGGCAGAACGCCTACGGGCGGGCATCAAATCCTTAACCACGCGAGCGTCAGCCAAGGATTTAGTCATCAACGAAGCTTTTCTTTCCGACGGTCTTCTTACCCCAAGCTGCGGCCTCGGCTCAACCAATGAAGATCTCGCCGAGCGAGTGCTTGAAATCCTGAAGGAAACGGCGAATGAACTGCGTTGAAACTGACAAGCCATGACCCAAACACGAATCCTTCCACTGCAATCTGAAGAGGCAACATTGGAGACCGTCGGCGGGAAGGGCGCCAGCCTGGCGAGGCTGGTTCGCGCTGGCTTTCCCGTTCCGGACGGTTTTTTGATCCCGACCGCGGCCTATCTTGATTATGTGGCTGCAAACGACTTAAAGAAACGGATAATATCCCGCCTGACCAACTTGCCTTTTGATGAACCCGCAGCCTCTCAAGAAGCCTCCGCGGAGATACGAGCGTGGTTCCTCGTCGAAACGATGGACGGCGGATGGACTTCCAGCATCCGGCGTGCGTACGCAGACATGGGAAGCGGCCCAGTCGCCGTGCGCTCCTCCGCCACCGCAGAAGACCTACCCGATATGTCTTTCGCCGGTCAACAGGAAACCTATCTCAATATTGTCGGCGAGCAAATGCTTTTCGAAGCAATCGTCAATTGCTGGAGCAGCCTATGGACGGCGCGAGCCATCAGCTACCGGTCACGCAACAGTATCCCGCACGATGATGTGGCTCTTTCCGTGATTGTGCAGCTCATGGTGCAATCCGAGGCTTCTGGGGTTCTTTTCACCGCAAACCCACTGACCGGGAAACGATCAGAAACTGCCATCGACGCCACCCTCGGGTTGGGCGAGGCGCTTGTCGGTGGACTCGTGGAGCCCGATCATTATGTCGTAGACGGCATCTCTGGAGAAATCATCCACAAAACCTTAGGGGCAAAAGCCCTGGCAATCCGCGGGGTGGCTGGTGGCGGTGTCGTCACCGAGGATGTCGATGCCGGAGAACGACAAGCCATCCCCGACGACGTCATCAACCAACTGACCGAATTGGGTCAGCGTGTCTCCGCGCTGTACCCCTCCCCACAGGACATCGAATGGGCTTGGTCCGAGAACCAACTCCATCTGCTCCAATCCCGTCCCATCACCTCACTCTACCCCATCCCCGATGTCCCCACCGACCCGCTTAGCGTGTTTATCTCCTTCGCAGTTATTCAGGGGTTACTCACCCCGATCACTCCGTTGGGACAGGATGTCATAAAGCTGGTCTTCGCTGGATTCGCTAAAGTATTTCGTTTCGACCTCACACAGGAAACTCAGAGAGTACTCTTCTCCGCAGGTGAAAGGCTATGGGTCAACGTAACACCACTACTGCGTAATTCAATCGGCCGAAAAATCCTTGGGGGTGCACTGCCGGCTGTTGCTCCGGGAGCTGCCCAAACTATTGAGCTCCTTCTCGACGATCCCCGCCTGGCTGTAGGCCGTGGCGGCATTCGCTTCAGCACTTTCCGGCGATTGGCCGGATTTCTTCTACCTTCGATGATGCGTGTCATCAGGCTCTGGCGGACTCCTGAGCAGGGGCGAGAGCGCGTAACCCGACTTATGGACGAAACGGTCCTTCATACTAAAACCCGCAGCGAAGTGACTGGGGACACCCAGGAAGTCCTCGCTCAAAGTTTGGAAATACTGCACCGTGCACGGAATATTTTCCCTGATGTAGCCATCCCTGAGGGCATCACCCCCATCGTCGCTGGAATGGCACCTTTCTTTGGTATCATGCGGCGATTCGGTGCCCAGGCTGCTGAAGCTTCGGAAAACCCCGCTTTCGCACTGGCATACCTCGAAATCGCACGCGGCTTACCCCACAACGTCACAACAGAAATGGATCTTGCTCTGTGGCGAGTCGCGCAGACCATCCTCACAGATTCAGATTCTTCCAAGATATTCCAGGGAATTTCTGCCTCAGATCTAGCTGCCCGCTACCTGCAGGCGAATCTCCCCTCCCGGGTTCAGGAAAGCATCGATGTCTTCATTGAACGGTATGGAGCGCGCGGTGTGGGCGAGATCGACATTGGTCTCCCTCGCTGGAGAGAGGACCCAACGCACATAATGCAAGTTCTCCAAAGCTACCTGCAAATCAAGGATCCCGACAAAGCCCCAGACGCAGTCTTCGCCCGCTCTGCGAAGTCGGCCGAGCAGGCAGCTGCTCATCTAGAAACTGCCGTCCGTCAAATGTACGGTGGATTTATCAAAGCCCGGTTGTTGCGTTGGGCGATTAGCCGCTATAGGGCGCTGGCAGGGATGCGCGAGGCTCCGAAATTCTTCGCCATACGCATAATGGGTATTATCCGTCAGGGATTGCTTCAAAGCGGCCAAGAACTCGTTGATGCAGGTCATCTAAAGCAGCACGATGATCTGTTCTTCCTGAGCATCCGCGAGCTTGATGAACTGAACGATGCAATGTTCAAGTTTAGAAATAGACTTGCAACGGAGCAAAACGAACGCGACTTGCGCACACACACACAAGCGATTCAAGTTCGCATCGCCGAACGCCGGGCGAAATACCAGCGCGAGCATTTACGAAAACAGATTCCACGCATAGTTCTCAGCGACGGAATGACGTATTTCGAGGGGGTGCGTGCTCCTGAGGGGCAGGAGGGCGCCATCATGGGCGATCCAGTTTCTCCCGGCGAAGTGGAGGGGACTGCGCGGGTGATCTTTGACCCCCACAGCTCCCAATTGGCTCCTGGCGAAATCCTGGTCTGCCCCGGAACCGACCCAGCCTGGACGCCGCTCTTTCTGAGCGCTAGCGGGCTCGTGATGGAGGTCGGCGGGATGATGACCCACGGCTCGGTGGTAGCCCGGGAATTTGGCATCCCTGCTGTGGTTGGCGTGCATCAAGCTACCGAGCGTATCAAAACCGGTCAAAGGCTGCGGGTAAACGGATCCTCAGGTGAAATCACACTTCTCGATGATGAGAAGCAGCACAATGACACCACGAGAACTCCCTTAGATGCTTGACTCTCGTTTTCCTCGTTGTAGAATACGAAGCATCGAGGCAATGCGGTTGAATCAGATGACGATAAACGTTTACGTTTCTCAATCGATGGCCATGCGCCAGCTGCCGTGGCCGATGGACCGAGGCCCATCGGCGTGGGTCAGTCGCGCCTGACAGCCGCCTGCCCCGGCAGCATTTCCTCCGCCAGCCTCGCGCTGGCGGTTTCCTTTACAGGGAAATCGCCCGCTGGTATTGCTTAGCCCTAAACACAAATGCACTCTTGAGAGGAATATCATGACCGAGACTATTCATGTAAGCGTCGCTTGGCCCTATGCCAACGGTGACATGCACGTGGGTCACCTTGCTGGCGCTTACCTACCAGCCGATATCTTCGCCCGCTACCATCGCCTGAAAGGCAACCGGGTGCTCATGGTATCCGGATCGGATTCACACGGCACGCCGATCACAATCGAAGCGGACAAGCGGGGCATTACACCGCGCGAGCTCTTCGAACATTATCATCACCGCTTCCTGGAAACGCAGAAACAGATCGGCATCAGCTACGACCTTTTCACGCATACCGACACCGAGAACCATCACCGCATCGCCCAGGATTTTTTCTTGCGGCTGCACGAGAACGAGTACCTGTATCAGGAAATTCAAAAGCAGCTCTATTCCGAAGAGGATGGGCGTTTTCTTCCCGATCGGTATGTCGAAGGCACATGTCCAATCTGCGGTTACGATGAAGCGCGTGGAGATCAGTGTGACAACTGCGGCAACCTGCTCGACGCTCTAGAGTTGTTCAACCCGCGCAGCAAAACCGACAACAGCCGACCTGTAGTGCGCGAGACGGAGCACTTCTTCATGGATCTGCCGGCATTCACCGATCAACTTCTCGAATACCTTGCCCAACACGCCGACCACTGGCGCCCTAACGTGATCAATTTTGCCCGCAATTTCATCGAAGGCGGGCTAAAGGGGCGAGCTGTAACACGTGATGTCTCATGGGGAATCCCCGTGCCACTGGACGGATGGGAAACCAAGCGTATCTACGTGTGGTTCGAAGCCGTGATGGGTTATTTCACCGCTTCGGTGGAGTGGGCACACAACAACGAACAACCTGAGGCCTGGAAAGATTGGTGGTACAACCCGAAAGCGAAAATCTATAATTTCATCGGCAAGGATAACATCCCTTTCCACACAGTTTTCTGGCAATCCGAACTGCTCGGTGTGGGGAGTATCTACGACGAACCCCAAAACCGGCCGCTCAACTTGCCTTACGATGTTCCCTCCAACGAATTTATGAACATCGAGGGAGCTCAATTCAGTAAGAGTCGCGATTGGGCCATCTGGCTGCCCGATATTCTCGAGCGTTACGATCCGGATGCTATTCGCTTTTACATCACCGCAGCCATGCCGGAAAGTCGTGATTCCGATTTCTCCTGGTCGGATTTCGTGCGCCGCAACAACGGCGAGCTGGTTGCTGCCTGGGGCAACCTCGCCAATCGGGTTCTCTCATTCACTTACAAACATTGGGAAGGTCGCGTGCCCGATCCTGGAGAATTGCGCGAGATAGACCAGGATTTGCTCAAACAGATCGATGCCGGATTCGATCGCATCGGTTCTCTAATCGAAGAGGTAAAAATCAGGGCCGCTCTGCAGGAGACGCTCGCTTTGGCGCGCGAGGTGAACGGATATCTCGACCGGGCACCATGGTTCGGGGTAATTGAAGAAGACCGCCAGGCCGCGGCCACCACGGTTTATACGGCCCTGCGCGCTATAGACTCGCTCAAGATCCTCTTTGCCCCCTTCTTACCCTTCAGCAGCGAGCAGCTCCACGAGAGTCTCGGTTATACAGAACCGATATTCGGTGAACAGAAGATCGTAACCTACGAGGAGTCCGAGCGTCCTCACGAGGCATTAATCTATGACGCTTCATCAGCCACAGGCCTGTGGGCTCCCAGCGACCTCGAGCCTGGCCGCAGATTCAAAAAACCCAAACCAATGTACCGCAAATTAGATGACTCGGTGATTGATGAAGAACGCGAGCGACTCGGCCTGCCCAGCGAATAACATAGGGGAGATCCACAAGAAACTCTCATGGAGTAGGGGCATGGTCTAAACTGCATGCCTCTTCTCGTGTGGATTTTCTCTGTAATCCTCAATATTTTCCCAAATTTCCTGTAGCGCTCATGCGCGGCTTCATTACTTGATATAGAACCAGAGGGTGAATTGACCACAGCCGCCAGAGACCATAGAATGGTAGATCAAAGGGGAAGATATTAATATTCTTACCGCATCGCTCGATTGAACCTTTCTTAACGATCAGCTTTGCGCTCAAGCGTCGCGGTTCTCCACTGGAAGTTCTCTATGGCATCGAATGATCTGTTATTAAAAGGTATCGCCGCAGCTAAGGGGGGAGACAAGGAGCGGGCGCGCGCCTTGCTCAGCAAGGTCGTGCTCGAAATGCCCGAATCCGAAGAAGCTTGGTGGTGGCTTGCGAAAAGCGTTGATGATCCCCGTCAGCGCGAGTTCTGCGCTCAGAAGGTCCTTGAGATCAACCCCCATCACAGAGGGGCAAAAGAGCTGCTTCTAAAATCCGGCAAGAGTTCGCAGCAATCAACACCCCAGGCGGAGATTGCCCCAGAGCCCCGTGCAGCCCAAACCAGTGCCCCCATTCGCAGGCGCCCTCAATCGCCACCGAAAAAGAAAACTGCGCGTCCGAGAAGCGCAAGAACCTCGCGCCAAACGGCAATCCTGGTTCTTCTTGCCATTGCCGTCTTATTTGTTTTCATCGGCGGGGCTGGGTATATCTTCCTCGACACCTCAGGCTATCTCGGTCAGCTATTAAACTTTGCGAGTCCCGATGTATCTCCAACCGCTCCAATCCAGGCCGTCACAGCGACCGCAACCACCGAAGGTGTATCGCTCTCCAGCATTCCTACATGGACCCCCACCCCCTCGCCAATGCCTCCTCCGGCAACACCCACGCCGACGACGACCCACACAGCCCAGCCGATCGGCTCACCGACACCGATTCCGCCAACACCGTCCGAGCTTCCATCGATTTCCGCTGCTCAACCGGCGATCCTTAACGATGGCACCGGTTTCCTGACCCTGTTCCCAGACTCATTCAGCGTCTTCCGGTTTGAGCCGATAGACACACTGGATATTCAATCCGTTGCAACGCTAACTTTTCACTTTCACAGCTCTGAGCCCACACAACCCTTAACGGTCGAGCTCTATCTCTGGAACTTAACAAATAACACGTGGGAACCTATCGGAGTGTACTGGGGCGATAACCCGATCCTCACACCAGAGCCCTATGTTGACAAGGACGGCGTGATTATCGCAGCTTATCGAAACTGGGGGGTCGATCCAATCGATGTGGATAACACGAGCTTCACTTTCGCCGCCCGCCTGACGAATGGACTCGATATTTACTACGGGCTGGACCGCGTGAGTTCGCTGTTACCAAAAACTCCTGAGCCCACGGCTACAACTTCTTTTGGATAGCGTTCCCCCTGTCCTTTTAATCATACTAATGACATTACGCGGGATCCGTCATACTGAGCGGAGCGAAGTATCTCGTTCTTCGAACAGCCGGGTGCTTCTTTCCAAGAGGGAGCCTGTCATGCTCCACTAAAAGACGGGGGGCGTTTCTCAAGAAAGGCCGCCACCCCCTCTTTGTGGTCCGCTGTTCGACCTGCGATCTCCTGTAAGACGGCTTCATACGCCAGCGCCTCATCGAGGGATTTCAGCGCGGTTCGATTGAAGGCCCGCTTTGTGAGCCCTATCGCCCTCGTCGGTCCCGCAGCGAGCTTTGTGGCATATTCATGAGCTTCTTGTCGGAGCTCTGAATCGGGAAAGACTCGACTGACCAAGCCGTGCCGATATGCTTCCTCCGCGGTGAGCGTCCGCCCATCAAAGGCAAATTCACTTGCCATCGAAAGCCCGAGGATCATTGGCAGAAAGATCGAAGTGCCCGAGTCAGCCGCAAGCCCGATCCGCGTAAACCCGAAGGAAAAACTTGCGCTTTCTGACGCCCAGCGAATGTCCGTCGCCAGGGCAATACCGAGGCCTGCTCCGGCAGCGGGGCCATTGATCGCCCCAATAATCGGCTTTTCGATTGCTCGTAACTTACGAACCACCTGGTTATAGGTGCGCTCCAGGTGACCTCGATAGGGAATGTCCTCCCCCGCCTCCTGGATATCGCTGATATCTTGACCGGCGCTGAAGTATCTCCCGGAACCCGTAAGGACCACGCAGCGAACAGAATCATCTTCGTCGGCAGTAGCTAATGCCGCCAATAGCGCATCAACCATGGGCAGGTTGAATGCGTTCACCTTCGGTCGATCCAGCTTAATGGTCAGCACGCCGTCATCCTGTTCAGCATAGATACCCATCGTCGTCATGCGTTCTCTCCTTTTGTGCAATTCCCTGGAACAACGCTGTGAAATGTGTCTTTAAATCGGGATAGGGGGAAACCTCACGGCTCCCCCCTCCCACACCACCGGACATGCGGGTCCGCATCCGGCGGTTCAGCAAACGTCAGGACATCTATTAGCCCTCTAGCCTTTGTTGGTGGTCGATGCCGGGGACTGCTCGGCCCTCAAGGAAGATCCCAGCGGCTTCACCGCCTTCGCCTTCCCTCCAGGTCCCCTATCCGGGGAAGTCTGCCTTCTATGCTCGCCCCTCGAATGTTCCACTCCAGGCTCGTTTGCCGTTCGGCCCTTCGCCCTGTAAGCAGGTTTCCCTGCTCGCCCTGGATGGTCGTAACTCCATCGACTACTATGGCCTCTGCTGACTTCTGCGCCGTGGTCAGAAGACCTCTCGGTCCCCTCAGTCCCTTAAGGACACGACGCAGACCTCCCCGGGTAAGTACGTTGACTTTCCCTGCACACCTGCCTCATTTACTGTTTTGGCCTTTGATCGCATGGGGCTTCGTTGTTATACGCCAACTCGCCCGGCCTCACAGCCTCTGATGAGGTTC
>JAUWFP010000015.1 GCA_030606845.1 Anaerolineales bacterium
CGCGGAAAACCTCGATCTCGAAAGCCTTCGGAATTTCAGCGGCGATTGCTTTTCCGTCAATGATCTTTGCCGTCATATTCCACTCCTTTAGATTCCTGCATATACGTAGCTAGTTGAGACACACGATCCAGCCATCCACAAGATACGAGAGAAGGTTCATTATCCATCTTCGCACAATGATTATGGTCTAAAGAACAGGCAATCTTCAAGTACGGACGTGCCATGGACTACCTGACACTTGTCCTAATTTATAAAATCCGTCGAATCTTTGTTTCAAAACTTCAAGCGGAAAACTCAAGGGGAAGGACGCCAAGCAGCGTCGAAATCCCAAAGCGGGTCAGATGTAATCTCCCCGTAATTCGTACAGGTTAAGCTGATGATGGCTATATCGTGATTCTCACCATCTGGCCAAGTTTCAAACGCAATCCACTGCCCGTCCTCGGACCAGGTTGGCTCCGCCATGGGCTGTACCGCAAGTGGTCCTTCAGGGCAAACCCTGATAACTCGATACCCCGCTTCTTCAAACGGCGCCACGACCAGTCTGGAGAGGCCGTCAACAACACGTTGGAACAAGACCAAACTGCCATCCGGGGACCATGCCGCGTTTGTGTCTCGTTGCGTGTCGCCTGCCGAGAACTTCACGGCATCTCCTCCTTGAGCGGGCATGATCCAGAGTTCGGTTATTCCACTCAGCGAGCTCGCGAAGATGATCCGATCCCCCGTGGGTGACCACTCAGGCAGGCGGTTGTACGCCAGGTTGTCATTTAGATTCTTGACGTTCTCACCGTCAAGATCCATGGTGAAGATCTGTGGGCGATTGGTCCGGAGCGAAGTGAAGGCAATGCGATTGCCGTTTGGATCCCAAGCAGGATCATAGTCGCCTCCAGGAGCTGTGTGCAATTGCCTGGGCTCCGAGGCATTACCGATGGAGTCGACGTCGATCAGCCACAAACTCGATCCCGGGTATTGCTCCTGGTTGGCGCGGCAAGGGGAAGTGAAGACAAGCCTATCACCCGCCCGTGACCAGGCCGGCTGACAAGCCCCCTCTTCTATATTTGTAAGATGTTTAATGCCTGTTCCGTCAATATTAATGAGATAAACCTGCGCTCGACCATCGCGGTTAGAAGCGAATGCGATTTGACCGAGCCCTCCGCCTGTAGACGTCGCGGTAGGTTGTAAAAACGGTGTCGCTGTCGCCTCGCTTACAACCACAGACGGCGTGTCCGTCCCAGCTAATATCGGTGTTGAAGACGCGACGATAACGGCAATAATTTGAGTTGGTGTCGCACCAGGATCAATAATTTCGCTGCCCTCAGAAGTAGCGGAAGTAGGTTGCGGTGGAGGCTGAGATAAGATCCCAACCAACTTTGGACCAAGATCAGGGATGATTACGAACAGCCCTATCAAAACAACTATGGCCGCCAATCCGACAACCAACGATTTGGGGATGCGGCGTTTTCGAATTCGACGAGAGATTACAGGTTCTGTGCCATCCGTATCATCAACATGGGTCGGAATCACAGTTTGCTGCAGATTATCATAATCCCGAACGATTGTCGGGTGCCTGGATCGAGATGCCGATTGCATTGCTGAGGCGAATTCGGCGATGGATTGATACCGTTCTGATGGATCCACAGCAAGCGACCTGGATATCACACTCGCCAGAGCGATACTTATCCGTGGGTTTCGTTTCCGAATGGGGGTTAATTCATCACGGCCCATCGCCCGTTCAAGCGAGTCCTCAGGTACCGTCGCGGTTAAAACGGCATAACAAGTTGCGCCCAGTGAATATACATCGGTGCGCGAATCAGTTTTCCCTGTTCCGTATTGCTCGGGCGGCGAAAACCCCGGCGTCATCGCCTTCGCCCCGGTCGTTGTCGCCCCACCCTTTTCAACAATCTTCGCCAAACCAAAATCAACGAGCATCGCCCGATTATCTGGCGTGATCTTGATGTTGCCGGGTTTGAGATCTCTATGCAGGATCGCAGGATTCCGACTGTGCAAATAAACTAGCGCGTCGCAGATCTCGAGGAACCACGGCAGCGCCTCCTCCTCAGAGATCGATCCTCGCTTCTCAAGTCGCTCACGTAAATCCACCCCCTTGATGAAATCCATTACCAGGTATTGACCCTCACCCTCGATTACAAAGTGATCGGTAACGCGCGGCATATTGGGATGACGCAAACTGGCAAGGATCGTTGCCTCACGGCGAAATTGGCGCGCATACTCTTCTGTCGTGAAGAGGTTTTCCTTCACCGCGACAGCGACGCCAAGGTTGATGTCGAAGGCTTTATATACAGCCCCCATGCCACCCTGGCCTAAAATACCTTCAATGCGATAACGATGGCGGAGTAAGCTTCCAGTCTTTAGGGGCATTAAGGTCTCAGTCGAAAAGAACGAACGCGCTAACCTCGTCAATTGTAGCAAACGGTCAATGATTTGACTACCATTAACCTGGATCGAAGGGTTACTGTAAGTGTTTAGGAAGTTAGAATGGAGAAAGACCCATTAATTGCGAACCCTGGAATTTGATTCCATAAAAGAGAGCCATCTCACAGTTTCTGTGCTAAAAAGAGAGTATATGACAATACCGACGTCTACTCAAATTGACTCACCTGATTATATACCACGCCATCTCACGAAAAATCCAGCCCGTGGTCTCTTAATTGTGGCGATCACGCTTTCCACCCTTCTCATTAGCGGGTGTTCAAGCGGTCAATCGGCCTCCCCCCCTACCCCCACCGCGTTATCTGCACAACTCGAACAGAACTCTCACCCGAAAATCACGGAGGAAACTACAGCGCTTCCCTTGCCCATCGCGACCCCCACCCCGGCTTCTTCCCCAACGATTGCCCCAACACCAAGCCCATTCTTGCGCGGTCCAATCGTCATCGGCACTTCCGTTGCCGGTCGGGAATTGGAGGTCTTCCAATTCGGTTCCGGCGATTCTCAGAGGATGATCGTCGCCGGAATTCATGGCGGTTATGAAGGGAACACGATCCGACTTGCAGATGAACTGATCCAGGTTCTGACAGCGAAACCGGATTTGATTCCACCCACAGTCACGCTGTACATCCTGCGCTCGCTTAACCCCGATGGAGAAGCTCGATCTGAAAGTTATAAGGGCCGGACCAATGAGAACCTTGTTGACTTGAATCGAAACTGGCCCGCATACTGGCAGTCAACCTGGCCCCTGGAGGGTTGTTGGACCTACACCTATGTTTCAGGTGGGAGCCATCCTGCTTCCGAACCTGAAACGCGCGCCTTAATGAATTTCTTGTTGACGTACCGGATCGAAGCGTTGATCTCCTACCACAGCGCAGTACTGGGCATCTTCCCCGGTGGTCAGCCTCCGGATCCCGCTTCAATCAGCCTTGCGGAAGCCATCTCAAAAGTAAGCGATTACCCCTACCCGCCCATTGAGACCGGCTGCCAGTACACCGGTCAGCTCATTGACTGGGCTTCGCTGCAAGGCATCGCTGCAGTGGACATTGAACTGACCAATCATGAGGATACCGATTTGTGGCAGAACTTAAAAGTACTTGAAACATTCCTCACCTGGGATCAAGCTCAACCCAACCCTTAGATGGATATGCTGCCCGCGCTGCAAACGTCGCGCCCCAACTCTCCTGTTTTAGAACTAAAAAATACTAGAGAAAGAAAACCGCCTCGGGGACATGCTCTCATGTCATTCGAGGCGGTCTTCGTACATCTAGATCTCCTGGATCTGAAGGATCAAGTATGCACTTCTTCAAATCACGCAATCTCAAATCAGGCTGGTGACTCCTCCTGATTCCTCATCCGCTTCGCACGGTAAAGCTCCATGAGATACAGGATGAAAGCTCCAAATCCTCGTAAACCGAGATAGGGAAAAAGACCGAACCAGCCAATATAGGGCACCAAGCAAGCCAAGATTACTAACCCGGAACCAGAGGCTTGCAGTTTCCACCCCTCTTTTCCCGGGAAAACCAGACCGGCGATCAAACGCACCATCCCGGCGAGGCCAAAAACGATGCCCACTGCGACGAATATACCGACGAGGAATCCTGGCACAGCGAGCACAATACCAAATACAGAGTTTTCAGCCAGGCCTACCAAGCCAATCCCAATTGCAGCCAGGAAAGCCATGTTAACCAATCCGACCCAAAAGGCTTTACCTGGCTTTTCTTCTGCCGATCGCGTGATACCTTCGACCAACTCTCCGAAAAGCGCCTCGAGGGTGATAAAGAATGCAGCCAGGCAGAAGCCGATTAAAACCACCAGTATCGTAAGAAGAAACGGTTGATCCATTGTATATGCCTCCTCAATATTCCCTTTTTAGATTGTGTTAGAACGTAACCGTCAAAGCTAATTCCTGTTCTTCCTAACAGCACTTCTGCTGCAATTGACGAGAGTTTCTCAAGGCTGAATATGCCCATTCGCTGGCTGCCGGAGCAAGAGTCCATTGCCTAAGAGCCAAAGCAAGGTCATCCCACCAACCGCCAGAGCGAGCGGAAGTCCTGAGATCGGCCAATCTATCGCTGGCATGGACAGCGTGGCGATCCACTGGATGTGAATCCAGTTTAGGAACTCTCTCACAAAAAGGATTCCTTGTGCGGAAAGATCCTCGAATTTTCGCAATGGCTCGAGGAGCTGCACAAGGGAATACCTGTTTACAAGTTCCAGGGATATTCTTGGCCAGATGGCGATGAACACGATGATTGCGACGGCGAGCTGAGCCATTAATACCCGGTACAAGTAAGGTTTTCTATCTTCCTTTAGAGAAATGGAGCGGATGACTCTCGCTGAGATATCGTGCGTCAACGGCTCATCCGGCAGGCGCTCCATCTCTGAATACAGGTATTTCAAGCTCGCGTACTTTGCGGCGCAGTCATCACATTGCGCAAGGTGCAGTTCCAGTCTCTCACGATCCTCATCTGCAAGCACATCGTCTAGATACTCTTGCAAAGCCCATTCACCATGGTGATTCATACGATCTTCAGACATCCGTTGCTATCCTCTGCGCTAAAGATTTGCGCGCCCGAAACAGGTGACTCTTCACATCACTGAGGGGGATATTCAATGCTTTTGATATCTCCAAATAGCTCAGTTCCTGAAAGTGGCGTAACTCGATCACGGCTCGATAATTCGCCGGCAGCATACTTATTGCCTGTCGCAACGATGCGTTTCGTTCATGATCTTCCTGAGCGCGCTCAGGGCCACGTTCCTTTGAGACTGCCAGTTCAAACTCGTCATCCAGTGGTAATACATAACGCCGATTGCGGTTGATGTAATTCAGGCAGAGATTCACCGCGATCCTCCGCGCCCATGGGATAAAGGGGCGATCACAATCGTAGGAGTCAAGATGAGAATGCACTCGGATAAAAGTCTCCTGAGTTAAATCCTCCGCATCATGCGGATCTCCCAACATGCGATAGCATACGTTGAAGACTAAGCCCTGATAGCGGCGGACCAAGTCACCATATGCCTCCAGCTCACCACGCTTCGTTCGGAGTACAAGGCTCCGGTCGGAAGGATTTTCCATGCCTATACATTACTACACGATTAAGGGAGGATATGTTGCAGTTCGTTAACAAAACCGCAACCTGCGACCGGAAGCAGAGCTTCCGCACTCCACATAAGACCAACATCCCTTTTTCCCAAAGGTATCCATGCTTTACGGTATAATCGCCGGCATTAGGAGGGTTTCATGATTGAGATTACAGAAAACGCCGAGAAGGCAATCAAGGGTTTATTGCAGGATGAGAGTAAATCAGGAATGTCCTTGCGGATACAGATCGTAGGTCGCGGGCCAGGAGGGTTCCAATACGCGGTGAAGTTTGTGCCCGAGGAAGATCAATCTGCCGATGATGAAGCAATTCAATGTGATGGCTTCAAAGTCCTAGTCGATCCTGAGACCGTACCCAATTTTAAGGACTCGACGCTGGACTATAAAGAAGACGATTTCCAGCGAGGCTTTCTGATCGATAACCCCAATCCTGTTTGGAAGGACGCAGACGCGCAGGCAGTTCAAGAGCTATTGGACACCAAGATCAATCCCGGCCTGGCTTCCCACGGAGGTTTTGTGGCTTTACTCGACTATAAGGACGATACCGCTTATATCACCTTCGGCGGTGGTTGTCAGGGCTGCGGGCTTGTCGATGTGACGCTTAAGGATGGGGTAGAGGTTACAATTAAAGAAGCCCTGCCTCAGGTGAAGAAAGTCGTGGATACGACCGACCATACCTCAGGAAAGAATCCTTTCTACAATGATGATGGGAAGGGAAATTCAGCGCTCTCCTGACAACTGCTCAACTCATCATAATAAAATCGAGAACACAAAAGGGGCTCCGAGAATACCTTCGGAGCCCCTTTTTATATTGGCTTCACTGGTTCAAACATCCAAATTGCGCACTTCCTTCGCATGCGTTTGGATGAATCTACGTCGCGGCGGCACGGCGGCGCCCATTAGCATGTCAAACGTCCGATCTGCCGCTGCCGCATCTTCGATCGTAACTTGGAGCAGGATCCGATTGGCGGGGTCCATCGTCGTATCCCAAAGCTGCTCCGGATTCATCTCGCCTAAGCCCTTGTAGCGCGAGAGTGAAACGCGATCCCCACTTACACCCAATCCCTTGATAATCTGTTCCCTTTCGGCTTCGGTGTAAGCGTAATGGATCTTTTTCTTGTAACTAATACGATAAAGAGGCGGCTGGGCAACGAAGAGGTGCCCAGCCTCAATCAGCTGATTCATATAGCGGAAGAAGAAAGTCAGGAGCAGTGTGCGAATATGGCTGCCATCCACATCAGCATCGGTCATAATAATGACCCGCCCATATCGCAAGCCCTCGAGGTTAAAAGTCTCACCAATGCTAGTTCCCAACGCGGAGATCATCGCTTTGACTTCGTTGTTGGAGAGGATTTTATCCAACCTGGCTCGCTCGGTGTTCAGAATCTTACCCCGAAGCGGCAGGATGGCTTGGAAATGTCGATCCCGGCCCATCTTCGCCGTACCACCCGCTGAATTGCCCTCGACGATATAGAGTTCACACTTATTCGGATCTCGTTCTGAGCAATCCGCCAGCTTCCCCGGAAGCGTCATGCTCTCCAGTACACTCTTACGGATAACCAGGTCTCGCGCTTTCTTTGCGGCATCTCTCGCCCTTGCGGATGTCAGGCATTTCTGCACGACTGCCTTCGCCGCTCTCGGATTTTCTTCCAGGAATTCATAGAAAGCCTCACCCAACACCTGCTGGACCTGGGTCTGGACCTCCGCGTTCATCAACTTCACCTTGGTCTGACTTTCAAACTGGGGATCGCGATGTTTGATGCTGACGATCGCCGTAAGCCCTTCGCGTGTATCATCGCCGCTAAAATTCGGGTCCGTATCTTTCAGCAAGTTGTTCTTGCGAGAATAATCGTTGATCGTTCTCGTGATTGCTGCCCGGAGTCCCGTCAGATGGGTACCGCCATCGATTGTGTTGATCGTATTGGCGAAGGAATACACAGACTCAGCATATGCATCTGTATATTGAAGTGCGACCTCAATTCCAGTCCCGTCCGTCTCCTTCTCGACGTGAACCACGGGGTGTAGTACTCCCCTATTGTGATTAAGATACGCGACGAAAGAGCTAATCCCGCCTTCGAAGAAGAATGTCATCTCTCGGCCGTCGCGCTCGTCGAGCAAATGAATGGCAACACCCCGGGTGACAAACGCCATCTCTCGGAAACGTTGAATGAGACTCTCATAGCGATACTCGAAGTCCCCTTTGAAAATCGTCCGGTCAAACATGAATGTGGTTTTTGTGCCCGTCTCATCTTTCGAGACTTTTCCGATAGCCTTAACCGGGTCCATTGGAGCGCCTCGTTCATAGCGCTGGAAGTAGATCTTACCGTCCCGCTTGACCTCCACTTCGCACCACTCAGAAAGTGCATTTACAGCCGAGACACCAACGCCGTGCAGCCCACCGGAGACCTTGTAGCCATCCCCGCCGAACTTTGCGCCGGCATGCAGTATGGTCATTACGATTTCGAGGGCGGATTTTTTCTGCTCTGGGTGCTTATCGACAGGGATGCCGCGCCCATTGTCTTCGACAGATACGCTGCAATCGGGATGGATCACGATATCGATTTGATCACAGGCACCGGCAAGCGCCTCGTCAATTGAGTTGTCTACGACTTCATATACCAGATGATGAAGCGCTTTTATATCCGTGCCGCCAACATACATACCCGGTCGACGGCGGACAGCCTCTAAGCCCTCCAAGACCTGGATATCTTTTGCTGCGTAGCTGCTTACTTTTTTTTGAGACCGCTTGGCCACGTTGCGTTCTCCTCTCTCTATTCCCTATTGGTCATCAACAGGGTTAATTTACCGGCTTACTCCAAGTAAAAAATATACCTTTACTCATTCATCCGTAAGCTTAGTTTCTTCCTGATTCAGTACATTCATGATCCGTGCGAGTTGCCACTCGAGCCATTCCCTTCGCCCTTGAAAGAACACATAACTTCCGGCGATCAACATTGTTGCGATAAAAGCGTGGCCCATAATGGCTAACGCGAATATCCAAGAGTTTTCTTGCGCTAGCGACCAGACCTTATAGGTAGAGACCCACATGATGAGGAATGCAGTAAGCAGGTATCCGGTTGACCCAAAAAAATTAAACCGCACTATGCGAATGCTTTGTTTAATCGCGCTCCAGATTCCCAGGCGGTTTCGGATAATGCCATGGGGTGTAAATGCTAGGTAAACTCCGGTGACAAAAAGAACAGGCAGGGCGATATAAGTTAGACCGTTGATCCCAGCGACGAGCATACCCGTTGTGAGCACAACTACTGTGATCAGATACCCTCCTATTGCCAGAAACACTAATTTCATCCAATCCCGCCATAGATGGTCAAATTCAGCTTCAGGGTCTGTCTGCTTGGCCACCAATCGATGAAATATCGCACCCGCGCCGATACCGGCCAGCGCCAGAGTGAACCATATTAATAAGACAAACGTCGGGTCGAGCACCTCAAACTGTGATGCCGGTCCTAGTGGTGTAAGCACAGGCATTCGACCCGCCACCAAACTTGGTATGCCCACGGATACACTCGTGAGTAGGGCAAACAGGAAATTGAAAGGCATCCCCCCTGGAAGCGTGCTGAACGCCGTAAGAAGGTTGTACCTCTCACCTAATAGATTCAGCATTTCCCGGAAGAGAGCCAGTTGCTCTGTCATGCCAGGATCGGTGCCCGCCGGGATACTCAGCCCGGCCGCGGCAGCGTTAAGCAGTGATGGCACCGTCAGGTGCGGGCCGAACCAGAGGAACAAATCTAAAAGCACGGGCGGTAAGATTAGGAGCGGCTTTGCCGCTATTCTGTCAAACCCAGTCAACAACGCGGACAGTATGCTAATCGGCGTGGGTTCAACCTGATTATCAGATAGTTTCACGAAATATGATTCTACCACAGCGGGCATTTTTTCCTTACTTTCCACCGCTCTCCAACTCACGCTTTTTCCACTTGACAGTACCGACCCGAGGTGAATTTCTACTTGGTTGACCTGATTTTTTAATGAGGCTCCTGACAAGAAAACCCCACTGCTTGCGGTGGGAATGAATTGCCCCTTATGTCACTTTTTGATATATTCGTGTTATGCATAAAAGGACCTACAGATATAGGATCTATCCCACCAGGGCACAGCGATCTGCTCTGCAAAGGTCGCTTGATGCCTGTCGATGGGTTTACAACCAGGCTCTTGCTATTCGCAAAGACGCTTGGGAGAAAGAACAAAAATCGGTGTCTCGCTACGATACGATTAAAATGATCCCTAGCTGGAAACAGGAACACCATTTTCTTCTTGACGCCTATTCTCAATCTTTGCAAGAAGCCTGTACCCGTGTAGATCTTGCATTTCAGGCTTTCTTCCGTCGAGTGAAATCGGGTTCGACCCCCATCACTTCTGGCGGTGAGAAGCCGGGTTATCCAAGATTCAGGGGGCAATCTCGTTACGATAGTTTTACCTACCCTCAAAGCGGTTATGTTCTTCTTGATAATGATAGGCTTCGTCTGTCCAGGATTGGAGAATTGAAGATCAAACTTCACAGACCGATTGGTGGAAAAATCAAGAGTCTGACCATCAGGCGAGACGGAGTCGGAAACTGGTATGCTTGTTTTTCGTGCAAGGTCGATCAAAAGCCGCTTCCACAGATTAGTACGGTTGTCGGTGTGGATGTTGGTCTTGCCAGTTTCGCCACATATTCCAGCGGCGAGAAGGTTACCAATCCTCACTTCTTTCGTAAAGAAGAAACGGCTCTTGCAAGAGCGCAGCGAAGATTGAGTAAGGCTGAGAAGGGCACACTAGAAAGGGCCAAGCTGAAAAAAGTATTGGCTCATATACATAAGCGTATTGCCAACAAGCGTAGAGACTTTGCGCACAAACTCAGTCGCCAATTGGTGAACAGCTTTGGCGTAATTACATTTGAAAATCTGGACATTGTTGAAATGATGGGAGATAACTACCGCAGTATGAACAGAAGCATTTCTGATGCTGCCTGGAGACAATTCGTACAGTTCGTTGCGTACAAAGCGGAGGATGCTGGGCGCAATTTTGTACGGGTTGATCCACGAAATACATCTAAGATGTGTTCTCGTTGTGGCAGGTTGGTTGCAAAAGACTTGTCTGTTCGAGTTCACGATTGTTCTTCCTGTGGCCTGATTCTGGATAGAGACCACAATGCCGCCATCAATATTTTGAGATTGGGGATACAATCTCTGGCTTTGGCCTAGAAGCCCCGTCGCTTGTGGCGGGGAGTATTCACATCCATTAGAATCGCTCCACAAGGTAAGAAACTTGACCAAGCACATAGCGATCATCACAGACTTCGGCACGGATGACACCTACCTGGGGATGATGAAGGCGGTTATCGCCGGCATCTCTCCGGCGGCGCGCATCATCGACCTTACCCACGCAATTCCCGCTGGCGATGTCCAACGTGCCGCCTTCGAAGCGTGGCGTATACGATCCTACCTCCCGCCCGAAACCATTCTCCTGGCAGTCGTTGACCCCGGTGTCGGAACAAACAGGCGAGCGATAGCACTTAAGTTGCCCGGCCTGGTTTGCGTCGGCCCGGATAACGGTCTTTTCAGCTTCTTGCTGTATTCGACAGATACGTACAAGGCGGCGGAATTAGTGAACCCTAATTATCAGCTGCAAACAATCAGTCATACATTTCACGGGAGAGACGTCTTCGCCCCTGCGGCAGCCTATCTTGCACAAGATATCCCCCTCGAGGATTTAGGCCCAATAACTCAAGAACTCGTCCGCATACCAGATCCACTTCTAAAGGATTTGGGGGCGGGAGCCATCCAGGGCGAGATCATGCACAGCGACCTTTTTGGCAACCTGATTACAAGCATTGGCAGGTTCGACAATACGAACGATGACCTTTCCTTCAAGCCCTGGATCCCATCGTTCCCTGCACGTACACTCATCGCCCAAGAATTCGAGGTCCTTCTCCCTCAGGGGAATGTAGTACCATTGGGTCGAACTTTCGGCGACGCCCCGAAGGGCGAAGCGCTGGCCTATATAGGGAGCTCAAGCTTGCTCGAAATCGCGATTAATGGCGGTGACGCAGCGAAGACGCTCAACCTCACCCCGGGTGACGAGATTATCTTCAAGTTAAAAGGATGAAACATGCCCGCATTTCTCATTGAAGGTGGATATCCACTTAAAGGGGAAGTTACACCCTCTGGCAACAAGAACGCCGCGCTGCCGCTGCTGGCCGCGTGTCTTCTCACTGATGAACCTGTGGTTTTGCACAACGTCCCACAGATCGGTGATGTACACGTGATGAGACAGCTGCTCGAGACCATGGGCGTGAAGATCGATGACCTTAAGCCCCACACCTGGCGCGTGCACGCTGAGGAAATTCAAGATTGTGATCTTGACCCGGATCTAGCCAGAAAAATTCGCGCTTCGGTACTACTTGCCGGCCCTATGCTGGGGCGAAAAGGAGGGGTTGTTTTACCGCCGCCAGGCGGCGATGTCATCGGACGCCGCCGTGTGGACACACACTTCATGGCTCTCAAACGTTTAGGTGCCGAGATAAAGTATGGCGAAAAAGAATTCTCCATGCACGCGCCCCAGGGTTTATCGGGCACAAAGATCCTCCTTGACGAAGCCAGCGTCACTGCGACAGAGAATGCGATCATGGCCGCTGTTGTCGCTCCGGGCGAATCGATGATATTGAATGCTGCCTCCGAACCCCATGTTCAGGAGCTTTGTGTCTTCCTGAATCAAATGGGAGCGAATATCCAAAACATTGGCTCAAACTCTCTGAAGATCTCCGGCGTGGAGAAGCTGCATGGAGGCGAGCACACAATCGGCCCAGATTACCTTGAAGTGATGAGCTTGATAGGCGCTGCTGTGATAACAGGCGGCGAGATCACGATCCAAGGTGCCGCCCCGGAATATTTAGCCATGGCGCGCCTCGTTTTCAATAAGCTAGGCGTCGATTGGGAAATCGATGGACATAACATCTTTGTCCCCGCCGATCAGAAGATGACAGTGGAGTTCGATATCGGCGAGAAAATTCCTCAGATTAGCGTGATGCCATGGCCGGCATTCCCGACCGACCTTATGAGCATTGCCATCGTTGTCGCCACTCAATGTGATGGCACTGTGCTCTTCCACGACTGGATGTATGAGACACGGATGTTCTTCATTGACAAACTCGTATCGATGGGAGCAAATATCATTCTTTGTGATCCGCACCGCTCTATCGTCCAAGGGCCCAGTCAACTTTTCGGCGAGCCGCTTGAAAGTCCGGATATTCGTGCCGGGCTTGCGCTCACATTGGCAGCGCTCTCCGCAGAGGGGACATCTCGTATCAGGAACATCAACCAAATCGACCGTGGCTACGAGCGAATTGACGAGAAGCTTCAGAGTCTAGGAGCACATATCCAACGCCTAGAAGATTAATCGGGAGGGACGAAAAAGCTACTTTAAATCTATGCCCGGAAATCTTCCACTGCCACCTTCGCAGAGGCGGCGAAACTCCCCTTAGCTTGAAGACCAGCGATCATATCTTCCTTCAACGGTTGCACACGCTACCTTCTAAAAAGATCCCTATCGATCGTCAGCAATAGTGTCGCCTAAAATTACCCTCTGGCCAGACAGCGATCTTGAATGAGCATCGTCCGGGATGGTCCGCTTGAGACTTTCGGGGGAGTTCGGACGGTCCTGTTCTTCCTCTCTCGTGCCTTGGACTCTAGTGGGTGATCGCTGGCAGATAAAGCCCCGGGTGTGGCCTTGCCCACGCTTGAAAGACTTGTCCCGACAGGATCAAGGGATTCAAGCTCCTGGTCCCAGATAAGGAATCTGGGGGCCAGGTATTGGCGGCACTCCACCCGCGTACCGGCAAGCGTGCACTGTTCTGGACCCAGAGCGATATTTCGCGTGTGTCCGTCGGAAAAAATCTTTTTTTCGTCAGTCCCATGTGCTTATGCTAAAAGCAGGACACACTTTCAAGTTCGATAACCTGAGACCAAGGGTGGTAAGCCAATCCTGAAGGATACCTGGTTGCGGGTGATACCTCTGCGACTGCGGTTGCGAGGAGATCATCGCGTGTACAGGTTTCAAACACCCACGCCTCAGCACATTCGACGAACGGTGGACCTCGATAGTACAACCCGACATTCATCGCCTAGACTATCTGTTCGGTGTTGATCGTTGATGTCCTCAAACAAGACCTTAGCCATACTTAGAAACTTCTCCTGGACCTCCTAAGGCATTCTGTTGTGCAGCGGGCGGCATTCATTTACAAAGACCTATCCGGTAGCTTTTTTCGTTCGGTATGTCTGCATCACCCACCAAACCGGCGAATACCCGAGTGAGTACTCCCGTCGTTTTCTTCAATGATTTGCCCACACCCATCGATTCAAACACTACTATCTAATTCGATTCCTTAATCGATAGACTCACGCTTGTACCCTCAAGGATGACACGATAACTGACCTGTTATAAGATGACGTTAGCGCAGCTCAATAACAAATTTCTCCCCGATTGTCTTGACGGCGGGATGGGAGTGGGATATACTTTGCACACGTGTGCAATTAATCACCTATGCAGCGTCTACCGGGTTCTAGCGATGGAAAAGGTTTCCATTAAAGATATTGCAAAAGCGGCTGGAGTCTCTCATTCCACAGTTTCCCGCGCCCTGCGCGAGAGCCCTCTGGTAAATGTTCACACAAAAGAACGAATCCAAGACCTGGCCTGTGAAATGGGCTATTCCCCAGACGCTCAGGCTCGTAGCCTAGTCACTGGGCGCAGTTACACGGTCGGCGTGGTGGTCACCACGATTGCGGACCCTTTTGTCGCTGAGGTGGTGCAGGGAATGGAGAGCACCGCCCATGACCATGGATACACGGTCATCCTGTCCAGTTCCAATTCCGAACCGGAGCGCGAGATTGCGGCGGTTGAGATGCTGCGCGCGAAGCGGGTGGATGGTGTCATCGTCACATCCTCGCGCATCGGCGCTCTTTATCTGGACAACGTGGAACGCATTGGCGCCCCTGTGGTACTAATCAACAATCACAATGAGCAAAGCGGCCACTACACGTACACCATATCGGTAGATAATCACCACGGCAGTCTCTTGGCGACAAATCATCTCATTAATCAAGGCCACAGTCGGATTGCTTATATCACCGGACCAGCGAACCACAGCTCTGACACGGAACGCCTAGCCGGGTATCGCCAGGCGTTGAGTGAAGATAGCATTCCCTACGATCCAACGCTTGTCGTGCCAGGCGATGGTAAACCGGTGGGCGGTATGCGAGCGCTGCAAGCGCTGATAGAGAGAACCCAACCACCGAGCGCTGTTTTCTGCTACAACGACATGACCGCAATTGGCTTGCTGCGCGCGGCTCGAGAAGCCGGTATTTCCATTCCCGGAGATCTGGCGGTGATCGGTTTTGACGACATCCCCCTTGCTTCATTCGTCTGTCCACCATTGAGCACCATAAGCCAACCTAAAAAGGAGATGGGACGGTTGGCGATGGAAATGGTTCTGACTCTGGCAGAGTCAGACGACCCTGTACGTCCGGAGTCTTCCGACATCGTGGTCAAGGGCAAGTTGGAGGTACGACAATCGACGTTATAAAGCGAGGTTAGCCCGCTATGTTGCCATGCAACATCTAATCAAAAAGAAAGTTGCTTGCGTTACTTTCTTAGGAGATTTGGAATGAAGAAAACCATCTTGGCAATAGTCGGTATTGGGCTGCTTCTAATTTCTGGTTGTTCCGCGCCCGTACGAACGCCTACGCCAGTACCGACAACGGTCCTACCAATACCGACGACGGCACCAGAGCTATCCAAACTGCCCAAGTTCGACGTACCCTATGTTTCTAATGGGGACCGGCTTCAGAGGCTCGATGTTTTTTTGCCTGAAGGTGAGGACGGTCCGTTCCCAACCATAATAGCGATTTATGGTGGGGGCTTTATTGCGGGAAGAAGCAAAGCCGCGTACTACGATCTTGCAAGCCACTTCAACGAACTGGGGTACGCGGTAGTTACGATTAACTACCGAGTTGCACCGGATTTCATTTATCCGGCACATGTTCAGGATGCATTTTGTGCCCTAGCCTGGGTCCATGCCAACGCTACCATATATGGTTTTGACGTAGAGCGCATCATCGCACTGGGTGATTCGTCGGGTGGTTATCTTGTTTCGATGCTGGGAACTGTGGATACCCCAAGCATTTACATGGAAGGTTGCCCCAATCTGCTACCGCAAGCGGATTGGATTCAAGGTGTAGTGGTTTTCTATGGCGTATACGATTTTACGAGTATCGATGGCTACCCAGATAGCACAGTGAGAAACGCATTCGAGCCGTTTTGGGGAACCACTTTTGACAATGTCCCCGCAGAAACTTTTGTTGAGATGTCACCCATGTCCTGGATCGACGGTAGTGAGCCACCTTTCCTAATCATCCATGGTACTAATGATGGGTCAATTCCAAGCTGGACGTCTGAGGACTTCGCATCTGCACTCGAGGAATCTGGAGCAGCAGTGGAACTCTGGCTCCTTGAAGCTGGCCATGGTTTGCTTTTTGGCACATTTCTTTCTGCATATGTGCAGTCGATTGAGACCGTTGACGCCTGGCTGTCGACATTGTTTAAGGGATAACGTGTAGTTCTATCCCCTTGCCGAACCTAGCCGGGCTTCTGCCCGGAAGGAAAAGTCAGTCGCGAGTTTGGGAGCGATATTTACCGGACCTCTGAGTATCAGGGGGTGCCCTGGCTTGGCTCGCATGAAGGCAGATCCAAACTAGCAAGGATGCACGGCAATTTTCACGTTCAAAAAGCGGGCTATCATTCGTTGGAGCGAACTGGGGATGCGGGGCGATTTGGAAGCAAAGTTATTTTATGTGAGTGGGTAGAAAAGATAGCTGTGGGGCATGCTCCGGCCGCTCAGCTCAAGACCGAAATCTCGCTTTTTTTATTCGCGGCAGTGGAGGAAGGAGTTGCAAATGACAAAAGCTATCCATATCGGTCTCATCGGTGCCGGTAGAATCGGGCGGGTCCACACCGAGACGATCGCCAACTGCATCCCCGATGCAAATATCCTGGCTGTGGCTGACGTCTTCGAGGAAGCGGCTCAGAAGTGCGCTGCTGATTTCAGAATCCCCTCGTTTTATAAGGACCACCGTGAAATCTTGGAGAACTCGGACATTGAGGCTGTGCTTATCTGCTCGAGCACCGACACCCATGCCCAGTTCATTGTAGAAGCGGCCGAAGCCGGGAAGCACATCTTCTGTGAAAAGCCGATCGATCACGACCTGCAGAAGATTGACCGCGCCCTGGAGGCGGTCGAAAAAGCCGGCGTGAAACTCCAGATCGGCTTTAATCGGCGCTTTGATCCAAGCTTCAAGCGAGTTCGCGATGCGGTTTCCGCCGGTGAAATCGGCACACCGCACCTTGTGCGCATCACCAGTCGCGACCCAGAGCCGCCCCCGATTGATTACATCAAGGTCTCCGGTGGTATTTTTCTGGACATGACCATTCATGATTTCGACATGGCGCGCTACCTGATCGGCAGCGAAGTGGACGAGGTCTATGCAACCGGAGGCGTGATGGTCGATCCGTCAATTGGCGAGGCAGGTGACATCGATACGGCCGTCATCGTTCTGCGCTATTCAAACGGTGCGATTGGGGTCATCGACAACAGCCGCAAGGCAATTTATGGCTACGATCAACGTGTGGAGGTCTTCGGATCAGGCGGAGGCATCTTGGTTTCCAACCAAACCCCCGATCTGGCGGTGCTCAGTGACGCTGATGGGGTCCATGCCTCCAAACCGCTCCATTTCTTTATTGAACGCTACACGGAGTCGTATGTGGCAGAGATTCAGGAGTTCATCGACAGCGTGAGGGAAGACAAGACCCCCTCGGTAACCGGCTTGGATGGCCGCATCCCTGTGGTTATGGGGTTAGCAGCCTGGAAATCATGCCGCGAGAACCGCCCGGTCAAGCTTAACGAAATCACGTCGAATTGAGGGTGAGCCGGTTTCTCCAATTACCGTGGGAAAGATCTAACTGGTTGTGTGTGCATCGATGGAGCTTCGAAGAACTGAATGCACCTACTAAATAGGAAGTAATGATTCAGGATCGAAATTGTTATAGTTGCCGCCCCCCAAGTTGGGGAGGTAGGTTTTATAGCAGAATATGAAAACAAGGAGGAAGTATATGACAGATAGCGGCACCCGAAGGGTCTTTCCCAACCGACCGGCAGGACCTCGATTTCGAGAACAACTTTCTTGGTCGTCTGAAGCAAGGGGGGTTGGAAGTCCCGCGATGAGCAGATCGACGCGATCCCAGCCGAGGATAGCGTTCCCGCTCCTATGGGGGGTCTAGGTCGAGCTCCAACATCCAGACCACGGTGCGCAAGCTTCGCGTAATGTGCAACAGGCAGCCAATATAACCAAACTATTTAATAAAGGAGTAAATACGATGAAGGGCAAAATGCAAGGTGTGACTCTGGTTGCGGATTGGGACCCTAAACCTGGTTTTAAACTGGGTCCAAAAGACGTTGACGGTCGCCAAACATATTTAGGCAGCCAGGTGTGGAGGAATCCTCGGATCGAGATAAGGGAATACGACATTCCAACCCCCGGCCCGAAAGAAGTGTTACTGCAGGTCAAAGCCTGCGGCATATGTGGCTCGGATGTTCACATGGCACAAGCGGATGAAGAAGGTTATATCTATTATCCGGGGCTTACGGGATTCCCTTCCATTCTAGGGCACGAATTCTCTGGAATCGTCGTAGAAGCCGGCAAAGATGCTTTCGACAAGAGCACAAACAAACCCTTTAAGGGCGGCGAACGCGTCACTTCAGAGGAGATGTTGTGGTGTAGCCAGTGTAAGCCATGTGCAGATGGGTATCCAAACCACTGTGAGCGTCTGGATGAGATTGGGTTTAACGTACATGGCGCATTTGCCCAGTACATGATCTTGCCTGCCAGGACCCTCTGGAGCCTGGAGCCATTGGCTGACATTTATAAGGGTGATGATATCTTCCTGGCCGGCAGTTTGACAGAGCCTACCAGCGTGGCCTTTAACGCCGTTATCGAGCGGGGCGGCGGCATCCGTCCCGGTGACCGGGTCGTTATTCTCGGCGGTGGGCCGATTGGTGTGGCTGCCTGTGCAGTTCTAAAGAAAGCAGGGGCTTCTAAGGTGATCATTTCCGAGCCACAAAAAGAACGCGCCGACCTGGCTTTAAAAATGGGGGCCGACTATGCCATCAACCCGCTGAAGGAAAACTTTGCCGATCGGGTGCTGGAACTTACGGATGGAATGGGAGCTGATCTCTTCATGGAAGCGACCGGGTTGCCGGAGGTCGTTTACCCGGACATCGAACGTGTAATCTGGGAAGGCCGTACGCTGAACAGCACCGTCGTTGTGACAGCCCGGGCAGAGGCCAAGATGCCCGTCACCGGTGAAGTCCTGCAAGTCCGGCGAGCGGAAATTATCGGCGCCCAGGGACATTCCGGGCATGGTACATTCCCAAGAGTCATCGCATGCATGGCCGATGGCATGGATATGACCCCCATGATCACCAAGAAGATCAGTATGGAAGAAGTGCCTGCAAACATCATCGAGCTACAGACTAATCGGAAGGAATCCAAGATTACATGCCTGGTTAAATAGCGCAATGTTGACCATCAGGCAGTGTCCCGTGACATGAGAGGTTAGATCGCACCAGGTATGAGAAACAGGTTGTTGTTCTTCGTTACCCGCTGCACATCCGCTTATGCACTCGAAGGAAAATACGCTGATGAACCTGTGTCTAGGCCACTCCATGCACGCCGCCTATCGAGAGCCGGTGCATTTAGAAACCTTACAGGTACGGCCAGGCCAGGTCATTGGCTCGCAGGGACACTCAGGTCAAGAGAACTTCCCTCATCCCTCCCCTCAAATACTTTTTGAACATCTGGGAATTGAGGGGTGATGAGGCCGATGGTGAAATGGTTGCAACCGCTTCGGGGGCGGCTCTAGGGCCACACCCAACATACATAAGGTGAACGAAAAACAAAGGAGTAATACATCATGTCAGATAATAATATGCCAAAGGGTTGGCTCGCCTCCGACAATCCCACTGTGATTTTCGAGGACAACGCTATTGGACGTATGAAGAAGGAACTTTGGGAGTCAAGCGAAGAGGAAATCGACGCGATTCTGGAAGAATATGGCATGCCTTCGCCCGTCGAATGGGGCATACCCGGATCCTACCTTCAGATGATCATCCGCCATAAATTGGTCGAGGAACGACGTAAAAATGACATCGTGTTCATCCCTATCGGATGCACCGAACTACACGGCGAGCATACGGTCAGTGCAACGGATACCCTGTTCGTCAGCCAGATCGCCGAAGGCGTTCGCCGCTACACCAAGGCCAAGGGATATCCGGTGGCAATCTCATTGCCGCCGCTCAACTTTGGCGCCCACCCCTATCACCACTACGGCATGGCGGGCACTGCACCGATTCGAGAAGATATTGCGCGTGAGATGCTCATCGATGTCATGCTGGGCTTGTGGAA
Organism: Anaerolineales bacterium; assembly: GCA_030606845.1. Taxonomy (GTDB): domain Bacteria; phylum Chloroflexota; class Anaerolineae; order Anaerolineales; family E44-bin32; genus E44-bin32. The sequence continues at coordinate 20,062 of JAUWFP010000015.1, forward strand.
TGATGGCTTTCGAAAACAGATCTTCCTCAACAACCATGGACATTTGTGGATGTTGGAATCCACCATCCAGCAGTTCCAGAAACGCTATCAACTCCCGGGTATTTACCGTGTGATCGACTGGCATCGAGCTGTGCGTGAGTCCTTCTATACCAAGGATCGCGGTGGAGTTTGGGGATCCAACTTTGTCCACGCAGAAGAAGCTGAGACGTCTTTAGGCCTCTACCTTTTCCCCGAAATGGTCGACATGAAGTACGCGGTCAATACAAAAGGCATAGGTTACTTACCGGATGGACACTTCGACACATCGGTGGATCCGTATCACCGACCGAGCCGATGGTCTTAAGGGCAAGGTCATTTCGCCATCGAAATCGTCGCCACGCCCGAGGGTGTCGTGGGTAACGCCGCAGACGCCGAGGCATGGAAAGCCAAACGTCCTTTGGCTGCCATCTTGCGCTATCTGACCATCCTCGTCGACGATATTCTAGAGACCTTCCCAGCTGG
>JAUWFP010000054.1 GCA_030606845.1 Anaerolineales bacterium
GAATCCTGACCATCGGCTTGTGTTTTCGGGGATACCTCTGCAGGGTGTAAGCCAATCAACTCTTCTTTGGTATAGCCAAGCAGGCTTGGAGCAACGAGATTGCAATCGATGAATCGATTGCCGCTGAGGATGAGGAGTGCATCGCTTGCGCCCTCGAAAATTGTGCGGTAGCGCACTTCACTCTCGATCAGAGCCTGTTCCGATTGTCGAAGGTCTGTAATATTCTTCCCTACACTTACGCGGTGGAGTTCCCCCTTCAGTTCGATGACCACGCTGGATACGAGTGAAATTAATTCATGACCATCCTTGTGAACAAGCTTCATCTCGATATCCGTGGCCCGACCCTCTTCAGCTATAATCCGATCCCTTCTCTCACGAGCAATTGACTCCTTTACCATACCGAGATCGATGGGTGTTCGACCAATGACTTCGCTTCGGGAATAGCCGAGATTCTTTTCAAAACCCTCATTGACATCAACAAAGACTCCATCCTCAAGCCTTGCGATGGTCATGGTGTATGGGCTAGCCATGAATACCTTGTGGAACTTCTCTTCACTTTCAATTAACGTTATCTCAGCTTGCTTACGCTCCGTGATGTCGATCGATGCTCCCCAGATCCGCACCAGGTGGTTATCTTTGATAACACCTGACGCATTATGAATGGACCAGGCAAGCTCACCCCTAAGATTTGTTTCAGGCGTTTCGTACATCTTGAGTCTATATCCACGTTGGATATAGTCCCTTGTAATACCTCTTCCGTAAATCTCTTTCCCTCCCCACATCTGTAATAGATTGAGACCATTAAGTTCATCAATACGCGCTCCCTGTAATTGTGCATAGGCTTCATTTACCTCCACGAGGCTCGTTCTATGCAGCAACCACTCGATCTGATCCTCAACCGGTAAATCAAGCGGCATCGGAGGTCGAACCTCAAAATTCCAAATGGGGGTAGGGCTATCTTCAACGAACACGGAATAACGGTCAGCGCTTTCCCGAATCCTGGCTTCCTTATCCTTGATAGCTATGATGGCCTTATCGCTCAGGTCGACAACCACCCAGGTGATTAAGCCAGTAGTGGTCATCAAGATCGAAAGTATGATCACACGACCGCTTGTGACAGGACCTGCAAGCTCCAGCATGTTCGACATGGTAAGGATGTAGAGAAATAACAGGAAACCAACGGATAAAAACGTGGAAGCAATGACTGCTTTCTTATCGAAGAACAGGCTGGCGAGCAAGATGAAGATGGGTAAAGCCGCGACGCCGGGATCATTGAGGGCGGCGCCATCGATGATGGTGAAAATAATGGCGATAAAAATGAGCACAGCGAGGAAGGATGCCGCGAATCGGTAGTAGCCTCTGTGGTGCAAGAAAACGGCGATGATGGAGAAGATTGTGATCGCAAAGAGCAGACTGGCAAAAGCGATCGCTCCACTACGGATATTCAGGAGCGCCATCGGAATGACACCGATTGCGGTGGTGATGAGCGCGATGTGCAGAATCTTCCCCTTCTCCATCCTTGCCGTATCTCCCTGGTTTGGTGGAAAGAGGTACCGTAGAAATGGTGACTCTCTCATCTTGCCTCCTTAGCGATTGACTTTCATAAGATGTAATGTTCCGCGAATCTTCTGTAATCACTTTGACTGTCAACCACTTGTATTTCGCTTCAATAACAATACTAGAGATTAGTACTAATCTTCAAGTGTTTCTTAATCCTAAAGGATATCCCTTGAGATACCTAGCTCGCGTTTGACAACCGCCTGCCGGGAGCCGCGCTGATAACCACTGATAAGTCTGTACTTATTGTATGCGAAGATAGAGGGATGAGAACCTGAGGAAGACAAGGTTCTCATCAATTGTGAAGCAGCAGTTTCCTTAGATCCCGGTCACTACTCCAGCGTTTGGTAAGGCCTGGATCAAATATTCGAGGTTTTAAGCTAACGATGACAGTTGTTAGAATCCTTGAATCGCCGCTTCCAAAGTGGGGAAGAAGTTAAAAACCTTGTCAAGCATGGTCAGCTTGAATACATCCAGGACGTTGTCCTTCGCCCCCACCAAATGCAGTTTGCCATCCACCGTGCGCGTCCTCTTCATCCCAGAGACGAGTGCAGCCAACCCAGAGCTATCGATAAAGTCAACCAGGGATAGGTCTAGCACAAGCTGGGAGTTGCCCTCGTTAATTAACGCCCCAATCTGCTCTTTCAGGGACGGCGCGGTGTGAGCGTTGAGCAACCCTGTTAAGCGGATGACGGCCGTGCTTTCTTCCATTTGATCCACTGAGACTTGCATATGGCGTTTCTCCTATAAGTGTACTCGCCCAGAAATGTGTTGAGAAACTGAGATCCCTTGGCGATGATCCTTTTCGGGCTGGGGTCCAAATCGCCCCGCGTATGATCGCGCTCAACATCCATAAGTTAAAAGACCCCCAGAAGATATTTGCGATGGTGGATGTTCGATCCAGATTGGTGCCGCTGAGCATGGTTATGATCCCCACCCCAATACCTACAATCGTGAGGAAAGCTATAATGAGTTGGGGCTTGATCAGGTGTAAGTAGATCCCCGTTTGACGTGTCTTCGGGGTCACCATGAACTTGAGATTCTTTTCTATATATACACTGGCAAAGGCCTTTAACCAGAGGGGGAATAGACCGACCTGATATTGCTGCCCCCGCAAGGTTTTCAGCCCGCGGGTTGCATAAATGAACATAAGCTGATTAAGCATCAGATAGGGAATTAACTTGAGGAAGAAGTCGTTCGAATAGGCTGCGACGGGTGCAATCCCTGTAAGCAGGAAGATGATCGGCGAGAGCAGGTAGATCAAGGCCGCGAAGCCGTAAAAATAACTAAACATGGTCGTGAAGTATTGCAGGCGTTGTCCCAGGCTGAGCCCGCTTTTGAAGATCGGATTGTCACGCGTCATCACCTGGATCGTCCCCTGGGCCCAGCGCAGGCGCTGTTTCAATGTGGCATCCAGATCCTCTGGGGCGAGGCCGCGGGCCAGGACCTCGCTATGATAAACCGATTTCCATCCCAGGGCATGCAAACGCACTGATGTAGCCAGGTCTTCGGTGACACTGATAGTGGCCATGGGTGTTTCTTCGATGTTCACCACAAGGCGCACTTGCTCAGAAGCTTCTTGGAGCTCCCGGATGGCCTGCTCCTGACGTTTAATGGCCGGAAGTAGATCACGCGCTATCCGCCGCCCCGCGGCTCGGGTCTGCTTCAGCTCGGGTGAGGACCGGGCGAGATCATTCATATCGCTGAGGTCTGCCAGGATGGCGAGGAGATCTCTCCTGGATTGAGCTAACGCATCGATCAATCGCGACAAACCATCACCCGCTGCTTCGCTGGTGGATATCACTTCCTCCAGAGACCGGCCTTGCTGTAACCCCTCCTGCCCTTTACGGATTGTTGCCTGCACCCTTTGCAGGATCTTCTCTGCCGAGACCATGGTCTCTAAGCCTGTGTCCGCTTGCAACGCTTTAGCAGCGCTTCTCGCAGATCGAGCCGCCTTGCGCAAGGTCTTCGTTAGGGCAGCTTGCATGTCCTTTACATAGTAGATCAACCCCATTTGGATCAGCGCTTCCCGGCGCAACACGACGTTTGTGCCGCAGAGAAAGGCTGCATCCCAGCCGTCTTTCCCTTGCTGGATAGGTCCGTAAAAAAAAGCGGCATCGTTCCCGAATGGGTCGCCATCGGGGACGTTGTAAAAATTCTGGGGCGTTTGAACGAAGGCTACGCGGTCATCCTCAAAGTACCCCAGAACGCGATTGAGGATTCGTGGAGAGGGAATTTGATCCGCATCCAGGTAGAGGATGAGATCGCCGGTTGTCACTCGCAGGGCATTGTTAATATTGCCCGCCTTGGCATGCCGGTTATCCGCTCTGCTGATGTAGCCTATGCCAAGTTCTTCGGTTAAAGCCTTGATCACAGGTGAGCGTCCGTCATCCAGGATGTAAGTCCAGTGGGGATAGTTGATCCGGAGGGCTGCCTCAGCTGTTTTCCTTACGATCTCAGGGGGTTCATTGTAGACCGTGATGAACACATCCACACTGGATTGTTGTATTCGCTTGGGAGTCGTCCGTATCCGCGGGCGCCACAAATTCAATGCGAAAAGACCGGCACTTACGAAACTAAAGGTCTCCGCCAGAACCATGGGGATGGCAAACCAGAGCGCGTTGGGGTTCAACGAGGCTGTGTAGCGCCAGATGAGGTAGCGGAACCCGATGATGAGGGTGGTTAAAGCCAGTAGGCGGAAACCAACTAGGGCCAGTGGCGAACCCATCCCACGCCAGGTATTGTCTTCTTCAAGACCCTCAGAGACGGTAAATCCAAGTGCTGTCATAAGTTAATCATGTCCCCTAACTCAGTAGACCTGTTCTTTTTTTCGCTGCTCCCAGGTTCTTCACCAGCCGCCAGCAATTCACACCTTCGGGAGTTCGGGTATAAATGACCTCATCCATGACGCTTTGGGTGATGAGCAGGCCAAAATTTCCCTCACGTATAGCAGGCAGGTCTCCGGTCACTACCGGGGTTGCTTCATAAGCAAGCCCCTTATCCTGTATCTCAAACTCCAATCGATCTTTATATTTTCTGGCCTGGATGGTGATACGGCCATGCTCGCCACGATAAGCATGTTTGATCACGTTTGTCACCAATTCTGAGATTCCCAGTTGGCAGGCATTCACGAACTGGCTCTTATCGCCGCGGATATTCAATTGGTTGCCGATGATCGCCACCCACTCGTGCAGCGGTTGTAGAACGCCCGTTTGGCTGGTTAGCGATTTGGTCCATACCTGTAGCGGCGAGCTGGTTACTTGATCCGGATTCGTCATCAGTTCGGATCGAGTATTCTCGCTTCGTCGGATGACGAGCAACGTCTGGTCATCCATGAGGACCGATTCCTGTTGGAAATCATCAACCGCTTTAAGAATAGCATCGTGGAGATCGTTCGTAGAATGCTGTCCATGTCTCCTGATCATCTCAAGCAAGCGCTGCTCACCGAAGAAATCACCGGATGGAGACGTGGCCTCTGTGATGCCATCAGAATAGACCACCAAAATATCAGATGGATTGATCCCGACCTCTTTTTGAACAGCGACAAGTTGGCTTTCAATCCCCAGAGGGGGTGATGTCGCAGAGAGTTTTTCGATCTTTCTACTGGCATGGCGGTAGATCAACGCATGTCCATGGCCAGCATCGCTGTAGGTGAGTATGTCTGTAGAGGAATCTATAACGCCCAGGAATAAAGTCGTGAACTGCTCCGACTCAGAGAGTATCTCACTCACATTTATGTTTAGCTGGCTCAATGTGTTGGCCGGAACCATTGAGGTGAACATCTCTACGTGAAGGTAAGCATTAATGAGCACCATGAGCAGACCTGCCGGAACGCCTTTTGCTGAAACATCACCAACCCACAAGGCAAGTCGGTCATCATCAAGTGTTTGAACCTTGTAGAAGTCTCCCGACATCTCACGCGCCGGGATCCAGCTTGCCGCAATCTCAAAGCCATCCATCGAAATGGCTGATGCTGCCATCAATGCCTGCTGGATGCTTGATGCTAATTCGAGTTCACCTGCGATTTGTGAAGACCGACGCCGCTCAACTAGTAGCGCCTTTGCCAATTTTTCCTCTGCCTGAATTCGCTCGGTTATATCGCGATCTATACCACGGAAGCCTACAACCTGGTCATTCTCATCCAATACTGGGGTGGAATTACTTTCAAGGTACCGCCAGTTACCATTCTTGTGCTTCCATCGGATCACAAGCCCTTGCCAACCGCGCTTTTCCGAGATCCAGCGCGGGAACTCGGACTCGATCATCTGCCGGTCTTCTTCATGCATCAGATCGAAGCTCAGCTTACCCTCCAATTCGTCCGGTTGGTAACCCAGAATCCGGTGTACAGAAGGGTTGGTAATCGTGTGGTTAGCCTCCAAGTCGACCGTCCAGATCCAATCATGAGAAGTATCCACAAGTGAGCGAATCTTATCCGCTTGCTCACGCAGCTTCTCTTCTGAAAGCTTGCGGTCGGTGATGTCCTGATACATACCCAGGACCCCACAGATGGCGCCAGATTCATCCCTGAAAGGTGCTTTTATTGTTTTTTCCCACACGGTAAGACCGTTGCGTTGAATGCACCCTTCAATCTCGATCGTCGTGCCTGTTGATAATATTTCGAGATCCACGGCGTGATGCCTCTTAGCAACATCCTTAGCAAAGAGATCTTTATCGGTTTTTCCTATGATGTCGTCGATGGATAATCCCAAATCCTGAGCTAGGTAGTGGTTAACAGAGACATACCGTAAATTGGCATCTTTGATGAAGAATTTATGCGGTAAATTATCGACGATTGACTGCCCGGGAATACCATGACCATTCTGATTCCCAGCATCCTTGCGGATGATGGGATCCGGTCGGGTTTCAATGGCACTCGAAATGGCTTCGACACTTAGCTTGTCATTTATTTTAGAGCTCATCATATACCATAGACACATAAATTTTCGATCAATTGACTCACCTTCGTCCAAGGATGCTTTCCATGACCAATCGTCCATAAGGGGTGCGCATCTCTCGTGACGAGATACCCGGAGCCGTCCACAGGGAGAGGGAAACACACCATGGGACGGGTAGTCCGCCTTAGATCGTTCAAGGACACCCTCATCAGTATCTATAAGAGGATGCCAAATACCGATCGTCGACACATCCCCCGGAAGATGGAGATCCTTCATTCAATCGATGGATAATATGCTCAATCATTCAGTTCTGAAGCATTTGGGGAGGGGAAAACCGATTTAAACTCTCAGGACATCAATTCATTCTGTTACCGAGTATCCGAATTACCACCACCTAGTGCGATTGAATGGAGTTGATCCTTACGGCCCTGCAATCAGGCACACCACGAGAGGAGCCAAGTTGTCATTCTCATGACGATAGGTAGTGGGCGCATCCGTCACATAGGGTGCAGTCAGGTACATCCCCATCCCCTGGTTTGGTTTTGCGTACACAACGAGTTGGTCCTTTGTATTCAAGCGACTCGAGTCGATGATTTGACTTTCGGGGTCGTCATTTCCGTAAATCCGTACAATCCCTTCTTGCGGTAACATGAGTGCCCAACAGTACATATCTCCCGAAGGAGAGTTATCCTCATTGATACGAACCGTCATCTGCCACCCTCCTCCTAGGCCAGTAGCATCGGATACGATCAAGAATGGCAAAATGACCGGCGAAGAGCGCATAAGATCCGATCCCAGGCCGACAAGGAGGTCTGCTTTTCTCGAACGTGGGATCAGGGACAGCACGCCACCCTTCACTTCGATCGAGGCATCGACATGAACGAATGCATCCGTCCGGGGCTGTTCCTCGTTGTCTTGGTTTAGAATGGTCGTAGCGGAATGCGGTGCTTGACCAATAAAACCGCTCGAAGTGGCACCAAGCTCCTGCCGCATCCACATGACCAGATTCTCTTGGTCTTGCTTCGTTGTGGGAGAGGTGTTTAATGCTAGAGCAACACAATCATCCGTCGATGATAGGGTCGAAGCTTCAACCTGGAGCGGGTCGTTTAACCCAGCGCTAAGCACGTCTTGTGACAGCAGCCTCCTGACGAGCAGGGACCCTAGCCCCACCAGCGACAAAAATAACAGGGGAATGAGGAGCCAGATAAGCCATCTCAATCGCGTATCGTCTGCTCGAGGCTTCATCGCCAATCCAACCTAATCCACTTTCCTTTCCGATCCTGGCGGCTTGAACCACGGCTCAAACACGACTCCAGCACCGAGCGAGTATGAGTCAGGAACCGTTCATCAAAGCGGAATTCAGGGTCGTCAGGCTCTGGGAAGTCGATCTCCCTTCCCAGGAGCCATCCGACCCAGAAACTTCATTTCCGCATGATTTGACATATGGGCGGCTTATGGCCCCGAAACGATCGCTACCGTGACGGTCGAGGTGTACGTGCCCGCGAAAGTCGACGCAGCTACATCGAGTGTGAAGTCGGGAACGAAGGTGTAGCTTCCCATGCCGTCACCCACCGCTGCCGACAACAACGTTTGGGCCGTCGTCGAGAGCGCAGTGTAGGTTGTGATCGAGCTCGTTGGCGCCGTATTGCCCGCGACCGTGCTGATGTTAGCGTCCAGCAACCTTGCATCGAAATTTGCGACTGCTATCGTATTGCCACCATCGACAAAATCTGTCGCAGCAATCGTCACATTCCATCCAGCTCCGGCTCCCGTTGGATCGACCGCACTCCAATTCGTGCTGTCACCATCTGTGACGGTTTGGTCCGCACCCGCCAGGGTGACCGTGCCAAAGCCGATGGACTGCGGGGTGACGGACAACGACCCACCCGAGATCGTCACCGTCGCATCCGCAAACGCCGGCATGGCGATCACCAGGGAGAGAAGTACTACGAGACTTACACCTATCGTCTTGCCTTTCATGAGATTACTCCTTTACTTTTGCTTGATCCAGTAAGATTTTTCTTCCGACAATGCCTTTCAATGGTTAAATGAGTCATCTTTTTTATGCTCCTTTCCACCTTCTTTCTCCGAGATCGTCGCGTTTCACATTGACGATGCAGGGCCTCATAGTTCACGAATCTCCTTTACAAGCTTTTAGCATCCTCAGCATCTTTCCTCCGTCGGGTAAGGATCACGTATAGGAGGAGCAAGATCAGGATCAGGACCAGGACGATAAGCCCAATTAGGATTCCTGTCTGCAGCGATAGACCCTCGCTCTGGACCGGGCTGGTTGCGGCGTTCTGGTCTGCCAATGCCCATCGCTCGGAATCGGCTGCGGCTTCCGCGGCCAGCTCATCGCTGATAGCTATAGGCTGGTTGAAGAGGGTGTTGAATGCACAATCGGATCCCAGGAGCGTGACTTCAGCCTCATAGTCTCCTGCAGGGGGTAGATTGTTAAAGTTGAGGGGATATTCAAGCGTCTCACCGGCAATGAAGTACCCCACAGGAAAAGACCTTTCAAGCACCGGATCTCCACCACCTGTGGGCTTCAACTTAAATTCACCTGAACCTTTGAAGTGCACATCCCCCATGTTCACCATTGTCATGACGAGATTCCATTCTCCCTTGTCTTGAGTATGTTGAATGGCGTCAATTCTCACTTCACAGTGACTTGGCTCGGCAATGGTTATGATCATCGAGACCGCCATTTGTGGGATGACTTCGACTTGAAAACCTTCCGCTTGCCCTTCGCTACCCATGAATCCGGCGGGATCTTCGGGCGTGGATAAAAAGCCGGCGACATACTCCCCGGGCGGCGTATCGGCGGGGACCGATAGCGTGAATGGCATGCGTAGAGCCAGGTCCGTTGGGACCTCGACAACGCCTTGATCGTAAAGTTCGATCCAGCTTCCAGGTCCATCGGCATCCCCAGGAAAGGAGATCCCTCCGGTTAATGCTGTGTGGCCGGCAACTTTTGTGACCACTAAACTGAGCGGTTCATCTGTGCCGTTGACGACCAGCACGGCATCTTCCACCCGGTCACCAGGCAGCAGTGTGTACTCAAAGTAAGCTTTTCTTTGATCCTCGGGTCGCAGGCCAAAGGTAAATCCCTGGGCAAACGCTGGAACTGCCAAGGCCAGGGATGCCGCCAGTAGTGCTATCGCAGTTGATACATTCCGTGTGTGCATGTCCTCACTCCCTTAAGGTCCAACGATGAATGTCGCAGTGACACTCGCTGTATAGGTGCCAATGTAGGCTTCGGCTGGAATCGACAAGCGGAATTCCGGAGTAAATTCGTAATCCCCGACCCCATTTGCCCCGGTAGCTTGCAGCATGGTTTGGGCTGATGCAGACATCGCGGCGTAAGACGTCATCGTGCTACTAGGTGGACCCGAGCCCGAGATCACAACAATGTTCGTGTCGAGTAGGCGCCCTTCCAAATTCCCGATGGGCATGCTATGGCTGCCATTGCTGAAATCATTGCCTTCGATCGTGATGTGCCAGCCCGTGCCTGCCGGATACGTACTCGTGACCGTCCAGGCTGTCGTGGAACCAGCCTGCAATTGATCCTGACCATTCAAGGTCACACCCGGAAAACTGATCCCCTGTGAGGTGACATCGCCGTAAGGTACATCTGTGGCTGTATATGGAGCGCTGAACTCCGATGTAGGCCCAAAAGTGGAACAGGTGGGACCGTCAGTGCATCGCGTCGCCGTAGCCGTTATCACATCCCCGTCCACGACACTGAAGCTGTGGGAGAACGACTCCACGCCTGCACCGGCGTGCGACACGTTTACCGAATCGGCAAAAGTCTCACCCTCGCCATTCCCGCTGGGATCAACACCTGAGGGGTTCTTGAAAAACTCAATTCGATACCAAGCAGCGGGATACACGTCAAGATCAAAGTCCGCCGTGACAGACCCACTTGATACGTTCGCCGATGTTAGGACGGGGAAGTTCAGGAGATCGTTTGAGCCAAAATCATGATCGTCGTC